>JASFRY010000548.1:0-3385 GCA_050114675.1 Gemmatimonadota bacterium
AGGACCTTCCGGCAGACGCTTCACCTTTCCGCCGATCTTCAGATCCAGACTGCTGTTGTCTCCGACCAGGTTTCGGACCAGGGGGACGGGCTGGATGAAGCCGGGAGCACCCTCAGGGCTCTCCACTCCCGGGAGGATGCCGGCGTTCTCGAGGACCCTCGCGGTGTAGGCCGCGGCCGAGTCGTAGGGAGCCCCGCTGAGGGGCGGGACGTCACCCTCGAGGAGACAGAGTGACTGGAGATCGGTCCGCACCCTCGACTGGGAATCGGACAGACCGGCATCGCCGCCACATGCCCATGACAGGACCCCGGCCAGGAGGATCGCGATGAGCCTGCGGGTCGCTCCGGAGGCGACGGCCTGCCGGCGGGTTGAGATGCCTTCGGATGCCGTCCGATTGGCGGGAGCCAACGTCTCAAGGGGGGACATACGCCCTCGACGGTCTGGTGTCGTTGTTCAGCTTGCATGTGGGCGTCGGCATCCCCACCGCCGGTCCTTGCACAACGTTGCGACGCGGCCACACGCTACGTTCGTCGGAATGCGTCACTCCCGGCTCACATGCGGCCGGTTCGGGCCGTCCTCTGGTGACACGAGTGTGACAGGAGCGGCACGAGGGATCGTGTCGGCCGACCGATGCCGCGGTTGCAGTGGTCGGTGCGGCCGTCACGATCCCTCGTCGCTTCCCGGCTCCGATCAATTCCGGGAGCTCGAGATCCGGTCGACCTTCTGAGCCGTGAGGAGCTGGCTCAGAATGCAGTCACATTCCTCCTGGGTCAGGTGAGGCGAGGCAGCCAGCTGTTTCGCGCTCTGGGCGAGGGCCATGACATCGGTCTCGTGCCCCCGCTCCTGGGCGATGAAGGCGGCCTTCAGGAAGAGCTGGGCCGACTCGAGCACGTATCCGTTCTTCAGTGCCTGCTCGGCCGCGGTCTGCAGGACGCTCTGCGCCTGCGACAGCTGTCCGGTGAAGTGATGCATCTCGCCGGCCAGCGCCAGCTCGCTCACTGCTGTCGGGTCCTCGAACGGGCGGAGTGCGGCTGCTTCCTCGAGCAAACTCGCCACCTCCCTCCACTTCGACACCTGGTGCATCGCCAGGAGCTGATCCGCCTTCTGGTGGAGCTCGTCCGCCTTGGCCGGATCCGCGTTCCCCACCCCATTGCTCGACTGTGCCAGCGTGGCGGCGGGCACGAGCGCGATCAATGCCGCGACCGAGATGCCCCTCGCCACCTGACGCAACCGGGATGATGTGTGCATGTCCATCATCGCCTCCGTTGTGCGTCGATCCGCGGGACCGCCGGAGCGGAGTGCTTCGGCATCGAGACAGCCGAGCATCACGAGACGGCAAGGATCGCCGGGTCGCTCTCGCTCGCAGTCCGTGGTCCCGCAACCAGGCTACACTCCGTCGGTCACCGCACTCTCCCTTCGGCAGCACAGACGGGTTCCCGGTTCACCGGGGCGGCACAGCAGTATCGTATAGGGGCGCGCGGACTCGGTCCCCGGCCTACCACGGTATGCGGGAGCGCCCTATCCTTCTCCGGCGAGATCGACTGCCCGCCGCCGTGCTCGCCCCGGATGGGGAGCCCCGCCCCGAGCACGCCGGGTGTCGGTTCTCCCGCCTGGACCCACGCGTGGGAGCGTCGCCGTGGGGAACTCCCGGATCATTGAAGATGGAGCAGAGATGGCCTATCGAGTCGTGGTGCTGCCCGGTGACGGAATCGGAGTGGAGGTGGCCCGGGAGGGCCGGCGCGTCCTGGAGGCCGTGGGCTCGGCTTTGGGAATCGCCTTCGACATCGAGGAGATCCCGTGCGGCGGGGAGTTCTACCTGAAGCACGGCTCCCGCGACTGGCCCGAAGGCGCCGAGGACGAGGTGGCGGCGGCCGATCTCGTGCTCCTGGGCGCCGTGGGCTGGCCCGATCCGGAAAGGGACGGCCGCCCCGTGACCATGAAGGACGGGAAGATGGCCGGCTGGAGTCCCGTCATCGGGACGCGGGCCGCCCTGGATCTCTACGCCAATGTCCGCCCGGTGAAGCTGTACGAGGGGGTCAACCACAAGATCCACGGTCAGCCCGTACGGGTCTGGGATCCGGAGAAGGTGGACATGGTGCTCGTCCGGGAGAACACCGAGGATCTGTACTCCGGCATCGGGGGCATCCTGAGCCGCGCAGGGGCCGAGGAGGTCGCCGTGGACAACCGGGTCATCACGCGGAAGGGCTCGGAGCGCGTGATCCGCAAGGCCTTCGAGCTGGCCCGAGGCCGCCACGGCGCTCCCGGAGACGGCGTCAAGCGAGTCACCTGCATCGCCAAGGACAACGTGCTCGACGGATGCCGCATGTTCGTCAGGATCTTCCACGAGGTCGGGGAGGAGTACCCCGACATCGAGAAGGACACCGCCATAGTCGACGCCTTCACCCAGTGGCTGATCCAGAAGCCCGAGTGGTACGACGTGGGCGTGACCACCAACATGTTCGGGGACATCGTCACCGACCTGGCCAGCGTGCTCCAGGGAGGGATGGGGCTGGCGGTGGGCGCCAACGTGGGTGACCGCCACGGGATGTTCGAGCCCATCCACGGGTCCGCCCCCAAGCATGCCGGCAAGGACAAGGCGAACCCCCTGGCCATGATCCTGGCGACCCGGGAGGGCCTCTCCTGGCTGTCCGGGCAGAAGGGAGACGTAGAGCTGCAGCGGGGCGCCGACGCCGTCGAGGCCGCCGTGGTGGAGCTCCTGAAGGCGGGCGAGCCTCTCACCTACGACATGGTGGGCGAGGCGAATGCCGCCTCCTGTTCGACGGTGGGCAAGGCGGTGGCCGATCGGGTGCTGGCGGCGCTCGACTGACTGTTCCTGCGGAGGGGCAGGGGCTCAGGTGACCTGATAGGTGGCGAGGCAGGGACCGTCTTGGTGACGTGACGGCATCCCTTCTCGGTTGACGCGCTCTGGCGTCATGGCAGGTTTAGGCACGAAGTGAAGTGACATGAAGCGTCCGCGTGCGGACGATCGAGGCTGGGCGGTCCAGCTCCTGGCTTGACCGCCAGCACCAGATCCTCCCCGGAGAGCGTCCTCTCCTCTCCCTCCTCGACCGGCCGTCGCCGGGCGATCTCGTTCTTGCCTGTCGCCGTGAGGAGCGTGTCATGCCCCACAATCGAGGATCCCGGAGCCGGCCAGGGCTGGAAGCCCACGGTATCCGCAGCATCTCCAACGTCTGGTGGAATCTGTCCACGCCCGAGCTGTATGAGCACGCCGTTCAGCGCCACGAGGGTCTGGTGGCGCACCTGGGTCCCCTGGTGGTCCGGACCGGCCAGTACACGGGACGCTCCCCGAAGGACCGGTACGTGGTGCGGGAGCCGTCCAGCGAGAACGACGTCTGGTGGGGAGAGGTGAATCAGCCCTTCGAGG
>JASFRY010000549.1:0-3384 GCA_050114675.1 Gemmatimonadota bacterium
GCCGGCGGTGTGCATCGTGAAGCACACGACGCCCGCCGGTCTGGCCGTGGGCGACACGTTGGCCCAGGCGTACGAGAAGGCGCTGCGATGTGACCCGGTGAGCGCCTTCGGCTCCGTCATCGCCGTGAACCGGCCCGTGGACGCCGAGACGGCCGAGCTCATGTCCCAGCTCTTCATCGAGTGTCTCGTGGCTCCCGGGTATTCGGACGAGGCCATGGAGACGCTGACACGGAAGAAGAACATCCGCGTCATGACCTTCCCGGGGAGGGAAGGGACGCTCCCCTTCGAGCCCGAGGCGTGGGGGGAGGGGATGTCCCACAGCGACCGGGCGGTGGCCCGTTTCATCGCGGCCCACGGGCGCGTTCCCGCCGAGCGCGTCATGCGGAGTGTCTACGGCGGCATGCTGGCCCAGACGCCGGCCCTACCGCCGTTCTACGGGGTCGACGACCCGGCCTGGAAGGTGGTGACGGAGCGGGCGCCCACGGCCGGTGAGCTGGACGACCTTCGCTTCGCCTGGGCGGCCGTGTTCGGCGTGAAGTCCAACGCCATCCTCCTGGCGGGCGGCGGCGCGACGCTGGGGATCGGCGCCGGCCAGATGAGCCGGGTGGACTCCTCGGTCATCGCGGTGAGGAAGGCCGGCGACGCGGACATCGACCTCCGCGGCTCCGTCCTGGCGTCCGACGCCTTCTTCCCCTTCCGCGACGGCGTGGACGCCGCCGCCGAGGCCGGCGTGAAGGCCATCGTCCAGCCCGGCGGCTCGGTGCGGGATCAGGAGGTGATCGACGCGGCCGACGAGCAGGGGGTGGCGATGGTGTTCACAGGTAGGAGGTTGTTCAGGCACTGAGGGGGGGCGGCGATCCCCGGCGGGCCGGCTTCGCGCGCGACGCACGGAACGCGGTGGCAAAGAAGAAACGGGCCCGGCCGAAGCCGGGCCCGTTCTTTTCGGAGAGTCGAGGCGACGGTTGGGATGGCGCCGCCGTGCGGAGGTTCTCAGACCTCGATTTCGTCCTTCTGTTTGCGTCGCCGCAGGCCGACCACTCCGCCAAGGCCCAGGAGGCCGGTAGCTAGCAGAAGGATACTCGCAGGCTCGGGGGTGATGGTGGTGCCACATGTGGCGTCGGCGGCTGCGGCGCCGCCCACGACATTGCCGGCCACTCGGCTGTCTGGCTTCAAGGAGCAGCCGACGGGGCCGAGGCTCTGGATATGGCTCCGGTACCCCAGCTCACCGGCCGACGCGAAATCGCTGGCGCTGATCTTCTGGTTCGACGTAAACGTGATCGTGAACGACTGTCCCGAGGCAATGCCATAGTTCGCGCCGTTCGTCGTTGACGCACATGCCCCGATGTACTGCAACGGGTTGCCGTTCAGGTCCGTGCACTTGGAGGGATCCGACGTCCAGCCCGCCAGCGGATTCACCAGTGTGACGTTAGAGAACGCGAAGGTCGGGTTGGTCGAGGCGAAGTAGATTCCACCGGCCGTCATCACACCGCTGTTGTACACGATGGTGTTATAACTCACGTCCAACTGGTAATTCCACCCGTTCGTGCCACCGGACAGTTGCGTCAGGTTGAAGTCCATGCAGACCTGAAGGACATTGGCCGTACAGAAGGCGGTGTCAAAGCTCGACGCTCGTACCCGGCTGGGGGCAAGCACGGCCAGCCCGAAGACGGTGGCGAGGACTACGAGACGGTTACGCACGTTCGACTCTCCTGGATAGGTGTCGCAGCACTACGATGGACGCCCAGATGTAAGCGAGGGCGAACCCCGGTCCCATGACCGTGGTTCTCACAATGGCCTTCTTCAATGCTGTCGCTGCTGGTCCCGTTGCGGCGTTCAACGCCAGGGGCACGTCGAGCAGGAACAGCCCGTACGCCGCTAGCACAGCAAGACCCAACGCCAGGAGCACTACCGCCATCGTGATCATGCCCCAGCGCACGCCCCGGGCGACAAAGGAACCCAGCAAGGCTGCCAACCCAATGGTCGGGAGCGGCAAGGCCCCCACGCTCGTGGCCACCGTACCGAACTCCCACTCCGGGGAGTTGAAGGCGGGCGGATACCAGTGCAGCGCAGCATCCACCGCTCCGATGACGGCCAAGAGCAAACCGAACCAGCCGATGACCTTCCAAGCGACCGGCTGCGAAGGCACGACGGGCGAGGAACGCCGTGAGCCCTCTTCCTTTACCAGGATCTTCTTTGCCGGTGTGGCCATCTTTCTTCAGCCGGTTGGGTGGCGTCGGCTCACGCTGAGCACGGATACACTATTCCACCGCTCTCTGACGGTTGCAAGACGTAGGCCTGGCACAAAGCCTATGCCGCATATGGCCAAGTGTGTGTGTAAAGGTAAAGATGGCAACATGTTAGCTGGAACGGTCTGTTGGCCTTGCCCACCTCGGCATGTGCTTAGGGTGAGTAGTGTGTTGCGTCGGCACAACAGGCTGTGGTGCAGGCGCCCCGGCGGGGCCCTCCCAAAGCCGCGCATAAGGCGGAGTGTCAAGGCCCCCAGGGGGCACCTTCCCCCAGGAGCCGATCCACAGCCACATTCAGCGCCGGCGGCGCAAAGTACCCCACCACTCGATGCCGGATCACACCCTTCCGGTCCACGATGAACGTCGTCGGGATGCCTGGAATCCCCCCGAAGGCCCGGCGGGCCCTCTGAGACGCTCGTCCCACCTGGTAGCTGATGTGCCTCTCCCGGAGGAAGTCCCGCACCGTACCCTCTCCACCCACGTCCACGTTGAAGCCCAGCACCACCAGATCGTCTCCTTGGTGCTTCTCGTGGAGCTTCTCCAGCGATGGCATCTCCAGGCGGCACGGGATGCACCAGGTAGCCCAGAAGTTCACGACCACGACCTTCCCGGCCAGGTCGGCGGATTGGATCGTGTCGCCGTCCAGGGTGACCAGCGTGTACGAGGGGGCGGCCGTCGGGTCCGTAGAGACGCCCACGAGGGCGCCGAGCTGGGGGCCCAGCCGGATGGCGACGAAGATGAGGAGCCCGGCAGTCACCGCCCGCTCGAGCCAGACGAGGGCGGTCTTCCATGCCGGGCGCGAACCGCCGGGTTTGGGGGTGGAATCTCGGGTCATGGTACATGCAGAACCCATGAGGTCGCCCGAGGGATCCCGGGAACGGCCGTCCGCCCCTTGGTGCCTCACGGATGCGAGGGTATTCTTTCACCCCGCGCCACCGATTCCGAGGTGCGTTGGAGGTGGTGGCGCGGGCGTTGGAGGGGTGGCAGAGCGGTTCAATGCACCGGTCTTGAAAACCGGCGGGCGCAAGCCCTCGTGGGTTCGAATCCCACCCCCTCCGTTCTTCCAGTCCGCCGGGACGTCTGAGTCACCGGCCGCCGACACCATCCGCACGGCACCCACGGTGTCTTCGGCTGCCCC
>JASFRY010000550.1:0-3353 GCA_050114675.1 Gemmatimonadota bacterium
CCCCTCCATGTGGGCGTACAACGCCGGGAACATGGCCCTCCGCACGAATCACCTCGAGCGCGCCGTGACGCGCTTCCTTGCCGCCGACCCCGACAGCCCGTGCAACGTCGACTGGAAGCCGTGGTGGACGCAGCTCGCCTCGACCTACCACCTCCTGGGACGGTACGAGGACGAGCTGGATCTGGCCCGGCGTGGGCTGGCACGCTATCCCGCCTACTTCGGCCTCCTCGACGTGGAGACCCGGGCGCTGGCAGCGCTGGGACGTGTGGAAGAGGTGGATTCACTCTTGGACCTGGTGGCGGGCCTCCCGCCGGCGCAGGGGTACGTTCCGGGCCTGCGCCCGCTCTGGGCCGCCCTGGAGCTTCGCGTGCACGGCCACCCCGAAGCCGCCCAGCGCGCAACGGATCGAGCCCTGGCGTGGTTCGCCGGCCTCCCTTCCGACACGCTTCGGTACCAGCGCGGGCGGGGCTTCTTCTACGCAGGCAGGCTCGAGGATGCGGATACCCTCTTTGCGGCGTTGCAGCGCGAAGCGCCCGGCAATCTGCTCTACCTCGGGTTCCACGGCGTCACCCTCGCCCGCCTTCACCGTCGGGAGGAAGCCCGGAAGTTGGACGAACGCCTGGCTGCCTGGGACGAGCCCGCGGAGCTGGGAAGCGCCAACGAGTTCCGCGCCCAGATCGCAGCCGCCCTGGGGGAGAGGGACGAGGCCGTGCGGCTTCTCCAGGCCGCGTTCGACCACGGGGCTTACTACGGCGTCCCGCTCCACCTGGAGCCCGCCTTCGAGGGCATGAAGGGCTACCCGCCCTGGGAAGCGCTGGTGGCCCCACGACCATAGGATCCGGACTACGGCCGGTACGCCCCGCCCGCGCCGCGACCATGGCGCTCCGGGCACCCTCCTCGTCATCGCTCCGGCACCCTCGCCCGGGTCCGGGGTTTCTGAAGAGCGATCGAACCCAGAGAACGACTACGGAGCCGAAGCGATGGTCCAGACGCCTTCGACGATGCCCGAGCTGGGGCGCCCCGCCCCGGATTTCTCCCTTCCCGAGCCCGCCACCGGCGAGAGCGTCTCCCTGGGCGACTTCGCCGACGCTCCTGCGCTGCTGGTGGTGTTCCTCTCCAACCACTGCCCCTACGTGAAGCACATCGCAGCCGAGCTGGCCGCCTTCGGCCGGGAATACCGGGAGAAGGGCGTTGCCATGGTGGGGATCATGGCCAACGACGTGTCCACCCACCCCGACGACGCGCCGCAGAAGATGGTCGAGGAGGTCGAGCAGCGCGGCTACACCTTCCCCTATCTCTACGACGCCAGCCAGGACGTCGCCAGGGCCTATCAGGCGGCGTGCACGCCCGACTTCTTTCTCTTCGACGGGGACCGGAAGCTGGTGTACCGCGGCCGCTTCGACGGCGCCCGCCCCGGCAACGACGTTCCGGTGACGGGCGAGGACCTGCGCGCCGCGTGTGACGCGCTCCTCGACGGCACGGAGATTCCCGAGAATCAGCCGCCCAGCATGGGCTGCAACATCAAGTGGAAGCCGGGGAACAGCCCGCCCTGGTTCGGCTGACGGAGCGGCCGCATCCCACCGACAAAACAGAAGACGCCACCGGGCGTGTTCCCCGGTGGCGTCTGACTGTCGCAGCCCGGCACGATGGCCGGAACGGCGCGAACAGCGGATCGAGCTCGACTTAGAAGCCGGTACGGCGATCGCTTGCCCTTGCCAGGCTGGACAGGGTACACGGACTAGACAAGGATCACCTCCTTTGTTCGGGTCGACATCGGGCAGAGCACCGGCGGGCTCCCGGGCCCGCGGTCCGTCGGTCGGCGCCTCATGCTCCGGCGACGTCGACCTCGGCCCAGGTCGGATGTCTCTCCGACCGCCCGCATTCTAATCCGTTTGCCCGGGGCTCCGCAAGGAGGGAATCCACGAGATGTGGTAGCACGCGTGCGACTACCCTACGACGGATTGATCTGGGTCCCGTTCCGACCCCGTTGTTGCCGGTTGGCGCTCGGCGCTCAGGCGCTCCGCCAGGCCCGTCGGAAGAGGAGCGCGCTCACGCCCAGCGCCACGACGATCCAGAGGATGCCCCACGCCAACGTGGGCACCCCCGTCATGCGTCCCAGCAGGAAGGCGTCGGATTGGAGGTGGGGCCGGTCCAGGATGTCGCTCTTGATGTCCAGGATGGCGTAGAGGCTCGATGTGAGGCCCAGCGTGAGCAGAAGGCTCCGGTTCACCGCCACCGAGAGCTTCCTGGCCGCCGCCACGAGCGCTGCGCCGAAGACGATGCCGAACACCACGCCGAAGGTGCTGCGCACGAAGAGGACGGTGAGGGCCACTACGAGGCCGCCGATGAGGCCGATGACCAGGTCGGAGCGCACGCGCTTGGCGCGGGCGGCCTCGACCATGAGCGCACCCCACCCCAGGCTGCCCAGATAGCCGGCCGAGAGGGTCAGGAAGGCGTTGCCGCCCACGGTGTAGGTGGCGCCCCCCTGGTAGGGGTCGAGGACGATCCGCTGGATCGCGCCTCCCGTGGCCACCGCCATGAGCGCATGGCTCGTCTCGTGGAGGAGCACCACGAAGATCTTCAGAGGATAGACCACCGGCGTGTTCCACAGGAACCAGAGGGCGCCGAAGTACACGGCGAATCCGGCGAGAAAGCGTAGCTTGCGGCGCGTCACGTCGTTCATGGTGTTCCGATGTCGGGTTCCATGGTCCAGGCCTCCCTACGGTCCGGGCCTCGCCACGGTTTCCCGTGGGGTCCGGGGGTCACGGGCCGGTGCTGTCCACGGCCATGTCGTAGCGGGCCGCGAGGAGCGGCGCGCGCTGGTCGAGGGCGTCCCGGGCGATGGCGGTGCTCTGCCCGCTGCGGCCCAGAGCGCCCAGCGCGGCCTGGGCCACCTGCGAGGGACTCCAGCCGCTCTGGAAGGCGAAGGTCGCCGACCACTGATAGGCCTCATCCCCCCACTTTCGTTCCAGCTTGGCGTGTTCGGCGTCGGGAACCGCAATGTCTCGGCGCCGGGCCTCGTCCAGAGCCATGTGGCGCCGGGCCACCTCCACGATGGCGGCGCGGAAGGCGTCGGGATCCGAGCCCATGCCCCCCATGTTCCAGGAGGCCGGCTGGGTGGTCGCCCAGGCGCGGTAGTCTGCGAAGGTGAGCCGCCCGGCATCGGGCCAGGTGGCCAGGGTCGCGTCGGGAGAGAGAGTGTCCGGCGCGGCAGCGAGGATCGCGGAGGGCACCTCGATGTCGGGCGTCCGCCGATCCAGCCATGCGGCGAGAACAGCGTGGGGATCCTCGATGCTCCCGGCCACGTTCCGCGCCACGCGACTCCGGGCCTCGGCGAACGGCACCGTGTCGCG
>JASFRY010000551.1:0-3351 GCA_050114675.1 Gemmatimonadota bacterium
TCATCGTGAACAAGATCCAGACGGCCGACCCTGCAGGCGTGGAAGAGGTGATGGCGAACGTGCGGCGGGTGAACCCCGACGCCATGGTCCTGAAAGCCGCCTCACCCCTCACGGTGGACGATCCCTCGGTGCTCTCCGGGAAGAAGGTCCTGGCGGTGGAGGACGGCCCCACCCTCACCCACGGCGGCATGCGGTACGGGGCCGGCGTGCTCGGTGCCCGGCAAGCGGGAGCGGCGGAGATCGTGGATCCCCGGCCGTTCCTGGTGGGGGAGCTGAAGGACACCTTCGAGAAGTACCCGGGCCTGGGCGCCCTCCTCCCGGCCATGGGATACGGGGACGCGCAGGTGGCCGATCTGGAAGCTACCATCCGCAGGGCCGCCGAAGGTGGTGTGGAGGCCGTGGCCATCGGCACGCCCATCGACCTGGCCCGCCTGGTGGAGATCTCCATCCCCCATACACGGGTGCGCTACGAGCTGGCTGTCCAGGGCAAGCCCGACCTGAGCGACGCCCTGGCGCCCATTCTCCGGGGGGCGAACAAGAGCGCCGCCGATTGACCCGACCCACCTTCGCCGTCTTCGTCTCTCCCCACGGATTCGGACACGCGGCCAGGGCCTCCGCCCTCATGGAGGTCCTGGCCCGGCGCTTCAGGGCCCGCTTCCTGGTCTATTCCACGGCGCCGGGGTGGTTCTTCGAGGAGTCCCTCGGCACCTCCTACCGGCAGGACCCCGTGCCCACCGACGTGGGATTCGTGCAGCGCTCTGCGCTGGAGCACGACCTGGCGGGGACGGTGGCGGAGCTGGAATGCATGCTCCCCTACGAGACGAACCGGTTGGTGGACAGCCTCGCCCGGGAGGTGCGCGAGGAGCGGTGCCGTGCCGTGCTGTGCGACATCTCGCCCATGGGCATCGCCGTGGCGGAACGCGCGGGGGTGCCCTCGGTGTTGGTGGAGAACTTTACCTGGCCGTGGCTCTACGAACCCCTGGAGGAGCGGGAGCCGGCGCTGGCGCCCCTCTCGGAGTACCTCGCCCGTTGGTTCGGGCGTGCGACCCACCATGTCCAGACCCATCCGCTCTGCCGGCGAGATCCCGAGGCCGACCTCCTCGTGGCTCCCATCTCCCGGACCGCCCGGGGCACCCGGGCGGCCATCCGTCGGGACCTGGGCATCGACCCGGAGCGTCCGGTGGTGGTCATCACCCTGGGGGGCGTCCCTCAGGCGCTTCCCTTCGTGGCACGCCTGGAGCGCATGTCCGATGTCGCCTTCCTCGTGACGGGGGCGCCGCGCACCGAGCGACGGGGCCACGTCCTCCTCTTCGACAACCGCACCCGTGTGTACATGCCCGACTTCGTACGGGCCTCGGACGCGGTGGTGGCCAAGCTGGGCTACAGCACGGCGGCGGAGGTCTGGCGCGAGGGCCGCCCCCTGGCCGTCATCACCCGGTCCGACTTCCGGGAGACCGGTCCACTCCGCACGTGGGTGAAGAGGGAGCTTCCCGGATTCGAGATCCCCGGAGCCGACTTCGGGGCGGGGGACTGGCTGGACCGGATCCCCGAGCTGCTGGGCATGACTCCGCCGCCCTTCCGGGAGGCCGGTGGCGCCGAGGAGGTGGCGGACTACCTGGACGCCGCGTTCCCGTGGCTGTCCGGCCGGCCGTAGGGGCCGGCGCTGCTCCCCGGGGGGACGGGTCCCCCCGGGCTAAGGACCTCCGCTCGAGGCGAGGAGTGGATCCGAGACGCCCAGGACGTGGATGGCCAGGAGGCCCAGCACCCCGATGACCGCCAGGTAGTAGAGCGTGGGCAGGATGGTCTTGCGCAGCGTGGATCCTTCCTGGCCCAGAAGCCCCACCGTGGCCGAAGCCGCCACCACATTGTGGATGGCGATCATGTTCCCCGCCGCCGCCCCCACGGCCTGGAGTGCCACGATCATCACCGTGGACATGGCCAGCCGCTGGGCGACGCCGTACTGGAAGGCGGAGAACATGAGGTTGCTCACCGTGTTGGAGCCGGCGATGAACGCGCCCAGCGCCCCGGTGGCGCCGGCGAAGAGGGGCCATACCCTTCCTACGTTGCCCGCGACCCACTCGGCCATGGCGATGGGCATGGAGAGCATGCCCGCGGCGTTGACGTCGGAGTTGATGTAGACCCGCACCATGGGAACGGTGAATACCAGCACCACGCCCGCGCCCACCAGGACCGTGGCGGAGGAGCGGACGGCAGCGCCCACCTCCCGGACCGACATGCGGTGGAGGAGCGCGGTGGCGCCCACCACGACCACGAGGATGAAGCCCGGCAGATAGAGCGGCGTCGTGGACGCCGAGATGCCCGTGCCGAAGATGTCGTTCCACGACACGGCGGGCGCCCGAAGCCACGCGCCCAGGGGGAGGGAAGGGAGCCGGGTGAGGACCAGGAGCACGCCCACCAGGAGGTAGGGCGCCCACGCCATGGCCGTGGAGATGCCGCGGCCTTCGGGGACGTCGGCCATCTCTTCCTCGAGCCCGCTCACCCAGCTCTTCTCCCACGCGTCACGGGGAGGAAAGTCCCAGGTGTCCCGCGGCAGGAGGAATCCCCGCCGGGCCAGCGTCACCACCACCGCCAGACCCACCGGCGCTCCCAGGAGCGAGGGGAACTCGGGCCCCAGGAACGCGCCGAACAGGACGTAGGGCACGGTGAACGCCAGCCCTCCGAAGAGGGTGAACGGCACCACCCGCAGCCCTTCGGTCCAGGAGCGGTTCGCGCCGAAGTAGCGGGTCATCATGGCCACCATGAGCGTGGGCATGAGGAAGCCCGCCGTGGCATGGAGGAGCACGGCCTTGGTGGTGACCAGGCGAAGGTAGTCCATCATGGTGAGCCCGGCGGCGGCGAGCTGGGCCTGGAAGGCCTCACCACCCAGGCCGCCCTGCACCCCCACCAGGATGGGCGTGCCCACGGCACCGAAGGTCACCGGCGTGCTCTGCACCATCATGCCCAGCATGACGGCGCACGCGGCCGGAAAGCCGAGGGCCACCATGAGCGGCGCGGTCACGGCCGCCGGCGTCCCGAAGCCGGCCGAGCCCTCGATGAATGCGCCGAAGAGCCAGCATACGATGACCACCTGGACCCGACGATCGTCGCTGATGCCATGGAAGCTCCGGCGAATCGCCGCCACCCCGCCCGAGCGTTCCAGGGCGTGCAGGAGAAGGAGGGCGCCGAAGATGATGAAGAGGAGGTCGAAGGTGAGGAACAGCCCCTGCACCGAGGCGGCGGCCACGCGGGCCGGCGCCATGCGCCATCCCCACAGCCCCACGGCGGCGGCGGCCACGTAGGCCGCCGGCATGGCCCGCTTGGCCGGAACCCTGAATCCGACCAGCAGCGTTC
>JASFRY010000552.1:0-3343 GCA_050114675.1 Gemmatimonadota bacterium
ACGTGCTGCAGGGTCCCGCCATCACCCTGGCCGTGGCCACTGCGCCCTTCACCGTGGGGAGCGAGGGGGGAGGAGATGCGGGCGAAGCCAGAGCGGTGGTCCTGGTGCTCGTGCCGGACCGCCTCTCTGTGGCACGACAGGAGCTGGCGCCCGCCGTGACACGAGCGCTGAAGGACCCTGCGCGGACACGACATCTCCTCGACGCAGGCTCGGTGGAGGCCATTCGCGGCTTGAAGGAGCTCATGGATACCGAAGTGCAGCGCACAGTCCTGGTCGCCGACGCCCTGGTCCCTGTCCAGTATCGGGTCTACCCCCACACGCCGGTGCCCGAGGTGGTGGATCTCATGGTCCGCAGGGGAGTACACGCCGTGCCCGTGGTGGGCGAGCAGTACGAGGTGCTCGGGATCCTGACCTCGGGTGATGCCCTGGCGCACCTTCTGAGCGTGGGTCGAAAGAAGGACCCCGAAGGTGAGGGGGGAAGGGAGGCGCCCGAGGCGCTGGCCCGGGATTGCATGACCCGCACGGTGCTGTGCGTGTCGGAAGAGCAGTCCCTCACCGAAGCGGCCAACATGATGGTGAACCGGGACGTGGAACAGCTCCCGGTGGTGCGGGAGGGCGAGCTCGTGGGCTTCGTCACCCGTGATTCGATCCTGCGGGCCCTCCACGGGAGCCTGCAGCCCGACAAAGAGACGAACGGAGAAGAGGGGAGCGAGTCGACTTCATGAGCCAGACGCTTGCCATCATCAAGCCCGACGCCGTGGCGGCGGGGAACGCGGGGAAGATCCTCGCCCATCTCGAAGCCGCCGGTTTTACGCTGCGGGCGATGCGGATGACGCGCCTCACCAGCGGAACCGCCGGAGCGTTCTACGCCGTCCACAAGGGGCGCCCGTTCTACGATGAGCTGGTGGAGTTCATGACTTCCGGGCCCTGCGTTCCCATGATCCTGGAGGCCGATGACGCCGTGTCCCGGCTGCGGGAGACCATCGGCGCCACGGATCCCGCCGAGGCCGCCGAGGGAACCGTCCGGAAGCTCTATGCCGAGTCCAAGGGACGGAACGCCATCCACGCGTCGGACTCCGACGAGAATGCCGCCGTGGAGACCGCTTTCTTCTTCTCCACGCAGGATCGCATCCCGACCTCGGGATAGGGCGCGCCGGACCGGCGAAGGCGACCCTCGCCCGGCGCGGCCAGACGGGTAGACACCCGGTGGCTCGTCGGCTAGCTTTTCAAGCTATGCTCAGGCTCGATCTTGCACGGCTGGGGCGGGAAGGGTCCCTCCCCGTCGATGCCCGGGTACCCGCCGATGATGCCCTGTGGGAGGATGTCGAGGCGACGTTCGACGGACCGGTGAGCGTTCGTCTCACGGCGTCCTACGCGGGGAGTGGGGAAGTGGTGGTGCGGGGGAGCCTGGAGGCGGGGCTCGTCCAGGAGTGCCGGCGGTGTCTGGAGCCGGTGTCCGGGCGGTTCGCGGAGGACGTCACGATGGTCTTCTTGCCGTCCGGGGTGCCGGGTGTGGAGGAGGATGGCGACGTCCGCCTCTTCGACGCCCGATCCGGGGAGTTGGACCTGAGCGAAGCGGTGCGTGAGGAGATTGTCCTCGCCCTCGATCCGTACGTCGTATGCGACCCGGAGTGCAAGGGCCTCTGCCCGCAGTGTGGCACGAATCTCAATCGCGAGACGTGCTCATGCACTACGACGGAGGCCGATCCCAGGTGGGACGCGCTCCGAGCCCTCAAGGAAGAGTGACCCATGGCAGTTCCCAAGAAGCGGACCTCGAAGCAGCGCAAGCGCAAGCGCCGGACCCACTACAAGGCGGATCCGGTGGCGACCAGCACCTGCCCCAAGTGTGGTGATCCCAAGGTTCCCCACCGGGTCTGCCCGTCCTGCGGGTACTACGGGGGCAAGCCCGTTCTCGAAATCGACATAGAGTAGCTCCGCGACCGGTGCGCATCGTCCTGGATGCGATGGGCACCGATCATGCGCCTGCGGCAGAGGTGGCAGGCGCGATCGGTGCTCTCCGGGAGTTGGACCCCGACATCGAGGTTGTCCTGGTGGGAGACCGGGACGTCGTCGAGGCCGAGCTCGCGCGACACGCCGAAGCGCCGTCGGGGCGTCTTCACCTGCACCACGCGCCGGATCGGGTGACGGCGGCCGACGCGCCTGCGTCGGTGCTTCGCCGCAAGCCCGAGTCGTCCATCGTGGTGGGCCTCCAGCTGGTCCGGTCCGGGGAAGCGGACGCCTTCGTCAGCGCGGGGTCCACGGGTGCGGTCATGGCGACCTCGCTGTTCACGCTGCGTCCTCTTCCGGGCGTGGACCGTCCCGCCATCGGGACGGTGCTCCCCACGGCGGCGGCTCCGTGCCTCATGCTGGACGCCGGTGCAAACGTGGACTGCAAGCCGCAGCACCTGGTCCAGTTCGCCCATCTGGGCAACATCTACGCCCAGGACCTCATGGGGGTGGAGCGCCCGCGGGTGGCGATCCTCAACATCGGGGAGGAGCCCGGAAAGGGCGACGAGCTGACGGTGGGCACCCACAAGCTCCTGGCCGAGTCGCCGGGCCTGAACTTCGTCGGCAACGTCGAGGGCCGGGACATCATCCAGGGTGTTTGCGACGTGGTCGTCACCGACGGCTTCGTCGGCAACGTGCTCCTGAAGTTCTACGAGTCGGTGGCCGAGTTCATCATCGGCCTGCTCAAGAAGGAGCTCCGGCACACCGAGCAGCACTTGGACCTGGAAGAGGTTTTCCGCGTGCTGGACTACGCCGAGTACGGGGGCGCACCTCTCCTCGGCGTGGGGGGCATCTCCATCATCTGCCACGGCGAGTCCTCGCCCCGCGCGGTGCAGAACGCCATCCGGGTGGCGGCCCGGGCCGTTCGCTCCGATATGGTCCAGCACATCGCGCGCGAGCTGGCCACGCCGGATTCAGAAGCCCAGGAGTCCTGATGCGACATCCCTCTCCGCTGGTGGACATCGTCTCCACCGGCCGCTTCCTGCCCGACCAGAACGTGACCAACGACGATCTCGCCAAGCGGGTGGACACCTCCGACGAGTGGATCCGGACCCGCACCGGGATCGGGGCCCGGCGGATCGCGCCCGAGGGGATGGGCGCGGCGCACATGGGCGCCGAGGCGGCACGGAGGGCGCTGCACGAAGCCCAGGTGGACGTGGGCGAGGTGGACATCCTCATCCTCTCCACGGCGACGCCCGACCGTTGGCTCCCGTCGACGGCCTGCGACGCCCAATACCTGCTGGGCTGCGCCAACGCCCTTGCGTTCGACATCATGGCCGCCTGCAGCGGATTCCTTTACGGTCTCGCCATGGCCGAGGGATATCTGGCTTCGAAG
>JASFRY010000553.1:0-3337 GCA_050114675.1 Gemmatimonadota bacterium
CCCAGCACGGCGTCCACGTCCTCGGGCTCGCGAAGCTCCTTGAATCCGATCTTCACCAGATCCTCGCGCATGGGCGCGACCATGAACTCGGGGTACGGCATCCTTGACTCTCTCCTGTGGGTCGCGGCGGGCGCCGCCCTTGCGGCCAGGCCCGCCTCCTCTCGTCCATCGGGCACGACGAATACCCCGGCTCCCCCGCCGGGTTCGCGGTCGTCGGCCCGGAGCCGTGCTACCGTCCTGCCGTTGCCAGCGTCGCCGGAGAGGTGTCAAACTTCAACCCCATGCCCTCCGCCACCGAGATCGTCCGGCTCCGCGTCAACGGCGACCAGCATCAGGTCGGCGTCCCGTCCCACTATACCCTGCTGGAGACCCTGCGCTACGTGCTGCGCCTGACCGGCTCCAAGCAGGGATGCGACAAGGGCGACTGTGGGGCCTGTACGGTCCTCCTGGACGGCAGCCCCACCCTGGCATGCATTACGCCCGTGTGGGAGGCCGAGGGCCGCGACGTGGTGACCGTCGAGGGGCTGGGGGGTCCCGAAGGACCCCATCCCCTCCAGGATGCGTTCGACGTCCACGGCGCCGCCCAGTGCGGCTTCTGCACGCCCGGCATCCTCTGCTCGGCGGCGGCCCTCCTGGAGCGGACCCCCTCGCCTTCGCGCGCTGAGATCCAGGAGGCCCTGGGCGGCAACCTGTGCCGCTGCACGGGCTACACCAAGATCTACGACGCGGTGGAGGCGGCGGCAGCACGCATGCGGGAGGCCGGGGAGGGGGCTGCGGCCCAGCGGCCGGCTGCCGGCGAGGGGGCGCAGGCGGGGGAGGTCGCACCATGAGATCGGAGTCACGTAAAGACAAGTCGGACTTGACCTTGATCGGTACGCCGCGGCGCAAGATCGAGGGCCTGGACAAGTCCACCGGCCGCGCCCTGTACACCGACGACATTCAGCTCCCGGGAATGCTCCACGGCAAGATCCTCCGGAGCCCCCACCCCCACGCGCGCATCGTGTCCATCGACACCGCGGAGGCCGAGGCGCTGGAAGGCGTCCACGCCGTGGTCACGGGCCGGGACATGCCCACCGAATACGGCATCATCCCGTGGACCCCGGACGAGTATCCCCTGGCCCTGGACCGGGTGCGCTACGTGGGGGACGGCGTCGCGGCGGTCGCGGCGGTGGACGAGGACACGGCGCTGGCGGCCCTGGAGCTCATCCGGGTGGAGTACGAGGAGCTGCCGGCCTGGCTCGACCCGTTCGGCGCCCTCGAGGCCGACGGCGCCACGCCCTACATCCACGAGCCGCGCAAGAAGGGGTGGAACGGCAATATCACCAAGACGGTGCACCTCGAGTTCGGCGAGGTGGACGCCCTCATGGACGGGGCCGACGCGGTGGTGGAGGGCGACTACCTCTTCGAGGGGACGACCCACGCGCCCATCGAGCCCCATTGTGCCATTGGCCTGTGGGAGGCCGACGGGCCGGGGAGGGGCGCATCGACAACCGTCGGGAGGGACGTCGGCAAACCCGGGTCGGGGTCCGCTCCTGGCAACGCCGGCAAGCTCACCGTCTGGTCGGCCACCCAGGTACCCCACTACCTGCACCGGGAGCTGGCGCGGGTGCTGGAGGTGGATCCCGCCCGGGTGCGGGTCATCCAGCCCCTGGTTGGCGGCGCATTCGGCGGCAAGAGCGAGCCGTTCGACCTGGAATTCTGCGTGGCCAAGCTGGCCATGAAGAGCGGCCGGCCGGTGAAGATCCTCTACACCCGTGAGGAGGTGTTCTACGCCCACCGGGGCCGCCATCCCTACCACATGCGGTACCGTACCGGATGCACGGCCGATGGCAAGCTCACCAGCGTGGACGCGAAGATCGTCCTGGACGGCGGGGCCTACGCCTCCTTCGGCCTGGTGACGACGTACTACTCGGGTCAGCTCCTGTGTGCGCCCTACGCCATGCCGGCGTATCGCTTCGACTCCACGCGAGCCTACACCAACAAGCCGGCGTGCGGGCCCAAGCGCGGGCACGGCTCGGTGCAGCCCCGCTTCGCCTTCGAGGTCCAGCTGGACAAGCTGGCCGAGCGGGTGGGGCTCGACCCCATCGAGCTCAGGCGAAGGAACTTCATCGGCGAGAACACGCGCACGGTGAACGAGCTCCGCATCACATCCAACGGCTTCCTGGAATGCCTGGCCTCGGTGGAGCGGGCCAGCGAGTGGAAGGAGAAGTTCAGGAGCCTCCCCTTCGGACGGGGCGTGGGCGTGGCGGGCTCCACGTACATCTCCGGGACCAACTACCCCATCTACCCCAACGACATGCCCCAGTCGGCGGTCCAGATGCAGGTCGACCGCTCGGGCCGCGTCGCGGTGTTCAGCGGGGCCAGCGAGATCGGCCAGGGCTGCGACTCCATGGTGGCCTACATCGCCGCCGAGGAGCTGGGCGCGCCCCTGGAGCACATACGGGTGTACCGGGGCGACACCGACTTCACCCCGGTGGACCTGGGCGCCTACTCGAGCCGGGTGACGTTCATGCTGGGCAACGCCGCCATCGATGCCGCGCGCAAACTGCGTGTGATGGTGCAGGAGGCAGTGGCCGAGTCGTGGGAGGTGAAGCCCGGTGAGGTGCTCCTGGCGGGAGGCCGGGCGCTGTGGGCGCCGGACACGGAGCGACAGATGCCTCTGGCCGAAGCGTTCAACCTGGCCGAGGCGAAGTTCGGGACGTTGGGCGCCACCGGGTGGTACAACACACCCAAGGACATCCACGGCGACTACCGCGGCGGCACCATCGGCGCGTCGCCTGCCTACTCCTTCACGGCACACGTGGCCGAGGTGGAGGTGGACGTGGACACCGGGTTCGTGGACGTGAAGAAGATCTGGATCGCCCACGACTGCGGGCGGGCCCTGAACCCCGTCCTGGTGGAGGGGCAGATGGAGGGTTCGGCGTACATGGGCTTCGCTGAGGCCCTCATGGAGGAGCACGTCTTCAAGGACGGGGACCACGGACGGGCGGGCCTGCACAACGCCCCCTCCCTCCTGGACTACCGCATCCCCACAAGCCTGGACACGCCGGAGCTCGCGTCCCTCATCGTCGAGTCCATCGACCCCGAGGGGCCCTACGGCGCCAAGGAAGCCGGCGAGGGGCCCCTCCACCCCTCCATCCCCGCCATCGCCAACGCCATCTACGATGCCGTGGGCGTGCGCCTGGACCGACTCCCCTTCTCGCCTCCGGCGGTGTGGCGGGGCCTGCAGGCCGCCCGTGACGCGGGCGCGCTGGGCAAGCCCGCCGCACCCGGGTCGGAGCGTGCCGTCCCCCTCAGCGCGGATTGACCGTCGTGCCGAAGAAACCCATCCTGGTCG
>JASFRY010000554.1:0-3334 GCA_050114675.1 Gemmatimonadota bacterium
CGCCCCACCCCTCCCCGACCCGGAGCAGCGCGCAGCCCTGGCCCACACCCTGGACGAGCACGCCGGCCCCGAGGCATCCGGCACCTCCCCGGAGCCCCTGCCCGGGGACAGCTCGTGGGAGGACGTCTTCCGGGCGGTGGCACGTTCGGGGCAGCCCGGCCACCCGGCCGTGCTCGTGGTGGATGACGCGCACCGGTGGGTCCAGGCCCGTTCCCGCTTCGTCCGGCCCCTCCTCCATGCCCAGGTCGAGGCCCGCCGGGAGGGGCGGACCCTTCACGTGGTCCTCGTCTCTCCCGAGCCGCTGCCCGTCGACGCAGAGGGGGAGCGGGAGCCTACCCTCCACCTGCATCTGGAGCCGCTGACCTTCCGCGCTGCCCTTCCCCTTCTTCCGGGAGGGAGCGCCCGAGAGCGACTCCAGGCGTACGGCGTCCTGGGCGGGATCCCGGGACACCTCCGCGCCCTGGACCCCGCCGCCACCCTGGCCACCAACGTACGCCGGGCCGTGCTGGAGGCGGGCGCGCCGCTGGTGGGCCGTGGACTCGATGTCCTGGAGCCGTGGACGCAGACCCCGTCCCGCTACGCCGCCATCCTCCTCACCCTCTCGGGTGGGGAGGCCGACTGGAGCACCGTCCACCAGGGAGTGACCGACCTCACCGCCAGCGGGCAGGTGGCCCCCTACATCCGGCGGCTGGAGGAGATGGGGCTGGTGGAGGTGCGTCGGTCCCTGGATGCCGCCCCCCGTAGTCGCAACCGTCGGTACCGGATCACCGATCCGTTCTTCGCCTTCTGGTATCGCCACGTCCTTCCGAACCGGCACCTGGAGCCCTTCGGCACCCTCCCCGAGGTGTGGGGCGACAGCATCCGCCCCGACCTGGACGGCCTCACCAACCGGTGCCTGGCGCACGTTTGCCGCCAGTACATGGCCCACGACGCCGTGGAGCAGGTGGGGGCCAACGCCCGCGAGACGGGGAGCCTGTGGAGCGCCGCGTACGACATTCCAGTAGCGGGTATGCTGAGGTCGGGCGCCGCCTTCTACGGGAGCCCGCTCACCGATCCCCAGGACGCGTCGCGCTCCGTGGCGGTCCTGGAGGCGCAGGTGGGGGAGACTCGCTACGGCTTCGGCCGGGAGCGGCGTCTCAAGATCCTCTTCTGTCTGGAACCGCCTCCGCTGGTGTTGGCGCGAGAGGCCGCCCGTCGTCACGACGTCGAGATCGTAGACGTCGCGGCCCTGGCTGGTGAGAATTGAGGAAGAGCTCTCGGGCGCTCCCGACGGGGCGGCCCGGGGGTCGCGCCGTTACCTCGCCTCCGCCCCGCGCATCGGGTCTCCCATGGTCACCGCTCCCCTGCGTCGAACCGTCGCCGTCGCCCTCCTTCTGTTGACGTCCGCCGCATGTGCGTCCACCGGACGCCTCGGTGACTTCGACTTCCGCGAACGGGCCCTTGCCGTCGTGCTGGTGGCGCCGCCCCGCCCCGAGGTCTTCACCGGCTCGTGGTTCAACGGGGCTCGCGGATCCCTGGCCGAGGCCGTCCTGGCCCTGGGCACCCAGATCGTCAAGGAGCATCAGGCCGGCCAACTCCGGTCACGGCTGGATGGAGCCGCGGAAGACGTGGACGTAGCTGCCATCCTGGGTGACCGGACGCTGGAGCGTGCCAGCCAGCTCCTGCGCATGCGCCCGGTGGACAGCCAGCGGGACGCCGACTTCGAGATGGAGGTCCGGATCCACGAATACGGTATCGAGGCGAGCGACTGGGATGCCCAGGCGTCGTTCTTTCTCAACGCCCGGGTCCTGCTCCTGGACTCCTCCGACGGATCGGTGGTATGGAAGACCGACGTGAAGGAGCACACCCCCGTGAATGCGGCGGCCGTGGGGCTCCATCCCGCCGCGGCGGATGTGGTAACCGCGGGCGTCTTCGCCAGCCTCTCCAGGGAACAGATCGAAGACGCGCTCCGGGGGCTGGCGGAGTTCTGCGCGGATCAGGCCACGGGAAAGCTGGAACGGGCCTTCGACAAGGTACGGGGGTAGGGTCGCAACTGGCGGCCGGCGGGGACACTCACGCGCCTCCCGCGACACGCCTGGTCGTTCGGGCAAGGCCGCAGGGCTCGCCCGGGTTGAACCGGACACTCCCGGCCGGCGGCGGCTCCCACCCAGCCGGGCCCCTTGCGCCCGTTGCGCCTCCGCCCGGTCACCGCCTCCCTACACGTCCAGGTTCCGCACGTACTTGGCGTTCTTCTCGATGAAGTCCCGGCGGGGCTCCACCTCGTCACCCATGAGGCGATCGAAGAGGTTGGAGGCGATGGCCGCATCCTCGATCTGCACCTGCAGGATGGTGCGCGACTCCGGATCCATGGTCGTCTTCCAGAGCTGATCCGGGTTCATCTCGCCGAGACCCTTGTAGCGCTGGATGTTGATCCCCCTGCCGTCGCCGTCCTTGCCCCCCAGACGCTTCACGAACTCGGTGCGCTCGTCCTCGTTGTACGCGTAGAGCTCCTGCCGTCCCTTCTGCACGCGGTACAGGGGAGGCTGGGCGATGTACACCATGCCCGCCTCGATGAGCTCGGGCATCTGGCGGAAGAAGAAGGTGAGGAGCAGGGTGCGGATGTGGGCGCCGTCCACGTCGGCGTCGGTCATGATGATGATCTTGTGGTAGCGCACGTTGCCCATGTCGAAATCGTCCTTGATCCCCGCGCCGATGGCGGTGATCATGGCCCGGATCTCGTCGTTGGACAGCACCTTGTCGATGCGGGCGCGCTCCACGTTCAGGATCTTCCCCTTCAAGGGGAGGATGGCCTGGTAGGAGCGGTCCCTCCCCTGCTTGGCCGAGCCGCCGGCCGAATCACCCTCCACCAGGTACAGCTCGCACAGCGAAGGGTCGGAGATGGAGCAGTCGGCCAGCTTGCCGGGCAGAACGCCGCCCTCCAGGGCGCTCTTCTTGCGGGCCAGGTCCCGTGCCTTGCGCGCGGCCTCCCGGGCCCGGGCCGCCTGGAGCGACTTCTCGATGATGGTCTTGGCGGCCTTGGGATTCTCGTCCAGGAAGATGGACAGGTTCTCGTTGACCGCGGTCTCCACTGCGCCACGGACCTCCGAATTGCCCAGCTTGGTCTTGGTCTGCCCCTCGAACTGGGGCTCCATGACCCGGACGCTGAGCACGCAGATGAGACCCTCGCGCACGTCGTCGCCGGAGAGGCTCTCGTCCTTCTTGAAGAGGTTGTTCCGGCGGGCGTAGTCGTTGATGGTCCGGGTGAGCGCGGCCTTGAACCCGGTGAGGTGCGACCCGCCTTCGTGGGTGTTGATGTTGTTCACGAAGGTGTGGGTGTTCTCGCTGAACCCCTGGT
>JASFRY010000555.1:0-3328 GCA_050114675.1 Gemmatimonadota bacterium
GCCAGAAGCGCTTCAGCGTGGAGGGCAGCGACATGCTCGTGCCCATGCTGGACCTGGCCCTCCAGGAGGCCATCCGTGTCGGGGGGCGCGAGGCGGTGCTGGGCATGGCCCACCGTGGGCGCCTCAATGTGCTCAGCCACATCGTGGGCATCTCGTACGCCGAGCTCCTGGCCGAGTTCGAGGGTCCCGGCTTCAAGGGCGGACAGCTCGACGTAGGCGGGACCGGCGACGTGAAGTATCACCACGGCGCGTCGGGCACCCGCACCTTCGAGGGTCTGGGCGAGATCGGTGTGACCCTCATGCCCAACCCCAGCCACCTGGAGTTCGTGAATCCGGTGGTGACCGGCTTCGCCCGCTCGCGGCAGTTCGACGGACCGGGCAAGGAGGCCAACCAGGACAGCCACTCGGTGGTCCCGGTCCTCGTCCACGGCGACGCCGCCTTCGCCGCCGAAGGCGTGGTGGCGGAGGCGCTCAACATGGCGCGCCTGGCGGGCTATGACGTGGGGGGCACCGTCCACATCATCGCCAACAACCAGGTGGGCTTCACCACCGATCCCCAGGACGGTCGCTCCACCCTCTACGCCAGCGACCTGGCCAAGGGATATGGCATCCCCGTGGTGCACGTGAACGCCGACGACCCCGAGGCCTGCCTGGCGGCCGTGCGCCTGGCCATGGCGTACAGGGCCGAGTTCCGGGACGATTTCGTCATCGACCTGGTGGGCTACCGCCGCCACGGCCACAACGAGGGCGATGAGCCGGCCTACACCCAGCCCCTCCTCTATGACGCCATCGGCGAGCATCCCACCGTGCGCGGCATCTATGCCGACCGGCTGCGGGAGGCGGACGTCGTGGGCGAGGAGGAGGCGAAGGCCATGCAGGACGAGGTGGCCGACACGCTGCGCCGGGCCCAGGACACGGTCCGGGACGTTCAGCCCGTGGACCACGGCGAGCTGGATCCCGAGTACGAGAAGCCCGTTGTGCCCGAGACGACGGGGGTCTCGCTGGAGGGTCTGTCGGCCATCAATGACGCGCTTGTGCACCTTCCCGAGGGCTTCTCGCCCCACCCCAAGCTCTGGCGCCAGCTCGAGCGGCGGTCCAGGGACTTCGGGCCCGAGAAGAGCCTGGACTGGGGGCACGCCGAGGCCCTGGCCCTGGGCAGCCTCCTGGAGGAGGGGATCCCGGTCCGGCTCAGCGGTCAGGACGCCCAGCGGGGGACCTTCAGTCACCGCCACATGGTCCTCCACGACGTGGAGACCGGGCGGGAGTTCATGCCCCTGCAGCAGGTGGCCAACGCCCGGCTGGAGGTCTACAACTCCCCCCTCACCGAGACCGCCGTCATCGGGTTCGAGTACGGCTACTCGGTGGGCGCCGACACCGACGTGGTGCTGTGGGAGGCCCAGTTCGGTGACTTCACCAATGTGGCCCAGGTCATGATCGACCAGTTCCTGGCCGCCGGCCTGGCCAAGTGGGGACAGTACTCCCGGCTGACCCTCCTGCTGCCCCACGGCTACGAAGGTCAGGGTCCCGAGCACTCCAGCGCGCGCCTGGAGCGATTCCTGCAGCTCTGTGCCGAGGAGAACATGCGGGTCACGTACCCCACCACCCCGGCCCAGTACTTCCACCTGCTCCGTCGCCAGGCGCTCCGGCGCCCCGAGCGGCCCATGGTCGTGATGACGCCCAAGAGCCTGCTCCGGCACCCCATGGCCACGTCCGCGGTGTCGGAGCTCACCGAGGGCAGCTTCCTCCACGTGCTGGACGACCCCACCGTAGAGGACCCCGACGCCATCCACCGCCTGGTGCTCTGCTCGGGCAAGTTCTACTACGACATCCAGGGGCACGACCGTCGCTCCGAGGCCGCCCACACGGCGGTGGTGCGTCAGGAGCTTCTCTATCCCTTCCCCGCCGACGCGCTCCGGGAGTTGCTGGCCCGGTATCCCAACCTGCGTGAGGTCGTGTGGAGCCAGGAGGAGCCCCGCAACATGGGGGCGCTCACGTTCCTGGGGCCCAGGCTGCGGGCCGTGGTCCCCCGGAATGTCCCGCTCTCCTACGTCGCCCGTCCCGAGCGGGCCAGCCCTGCCGAGGGCAAGGCCAAGGACCACGCGGCCCAGCAGCGCGCGCTGGTGCTGCAGGCGCTGGATCTCGAGGAGGAGAAGGCGGAGGAAGAGGCCGCCGACTAGTGGCCTGTCACTAGGAACCCTCGCGACACGATCCCGCGAGGGCACCCACCGTCACACGTGGGGACCCAGGGCCATGGTCACCAGGGCCACCAGGAGCAGCACGGCCGCGATGCGGACCCGCAGGCGCAGGGAGCCCTGGAGCCTCTGGATCTCGGCCTGGTCCTCGGCCGAAGGAGGAGCGCCCGACGCGGCCACCCTCCCCGCCACGGCGCCGAGCTTGTTCACCACCGGCTTCACCATGTGTACGCCCACGCCCAGGGCCAGGAGGCCGGCCAGCATCCCGGAGCTGAGCAGGATCCCCGACGGCGTCCCCATGTACCCGCCGGAGAAGTGGCCCGAGACGCTCCACAGCAGCCACAGGCCCGTGAGGACCGTGAGCAGCGCGATGATGGACAGCGCCTTTGGATAGCCGCGCCGGGTCAGCGCGCCCATGACCGCCCCTCCCGCCTGGCCGGTCTCCCGCACCGACGGCTCCAGATACAGGGCGACGAAGAAGGTGGCTCCGGCCCAGAAGACGCCGAACAGGACGTGGATCACCCGGATCACGAGATGCAAGACCATGTCACTTTCCCCGCCGAAAAGTAGTGAGGCACGCGCCGGCGGACGCCGGCGCGCCATGTGGGCCCTCCGCCCGCGCTATCGCCGCCGCATCACCGAGCTGGGAAACACCACCACGCTCTCGTCGCCGTGCTTGCTCACCGCAGCTACGCCGAACAGGTAGTTGTCGATGACCATGTCCTTCAGCGTGTGCTCGGTGACCTCGCCCACGAAGCGGCCATGCTGCCATTGGGGCGCGGTGGTGTCTCGCCAGTACACCTTGTAGCCCGCCAGGTCCGGATCGTCCACGGGCTTCCACGCCAGGGTGGTTGACGGCTGCACCGCACCCCCGATGGCCACGCTGTCGGGAGCCGGGGGTGCCCAGGCCAGGGACGCCAGCACCGCGGCATTCACGGCGGTGAGCCGCGCCGCGTAGCCGAAGTCCACGCCCGCCACCACGTCGCCGTACGCGATGCCGTTCTCGGTCCGGAGGTTCTGGTGCTGGCGGTTGTAGTTCTCGTGGGCCTCCATGATCCGCACCGCCGGGAAGCCGGCATCGTTGAACGGGCGGTGGTGCCCGCCCCGCCCGAAGCGGTCCAGGCGGTAGATCATCA
>JASFRY010000556.1:0-3325 GCA_050114675.1 Gemmatimonadota bacterium
GGCAGCCACCGTCCAGTTCTATCGCGAGCTGCAGTCTCGGTTGGGGGCTGCGCCAGGGGTGTCCGGAGCGGCGCTGTCCAGCGGGTTGGAGGCGACGCTGTTGCAGGTGAGCGGACCCGTCTCGGTGCGGACCGGAGCGCCCGACGAGCCGGAGGCCGGGCGGAGCGCGTTCCGCAACGCGGTGACCCCCGGATACCTGCAGCTCCTGCACCTTCACCTCCTCCGCGGACGGGCCATCGAGGAGCAGGACGGGCCGGGAGCGCCGCCCGTGGCGGTCGTCAACGAGGCTTTCGCCCACACGTTCTGGCCGGACGGAGACGCGCTGGGCCGCTCGTTCACGCTCATCAGCCGGAGACCGGGCGAGGAGGCCCGTCACAGTACGCCCCGGGTCGTCCAGATCGTGGGCATCGCAGCCAACGGCACGTACGTCGACCTGGGCGACGCCCCGACGCCGTACGTGTGGACATCCCTGTACCAGGATCCGACGCCCACGGTCGGGGTCGTCGTCAAGGGTGCCAGCGCGGACGCCATGGTCCACACGCTGCGGACGCGGCTCGACCGTGCGCCGGGGGAGCTCCCGTTGATTCCACCGACGACCTACGAGAGCCAGCTCGCCTTCCAGTTCATGCCCCTCAGGCTCCTCTCGAAGGTCCTGGGCTGGGGTGGGACGTTCGGCCTCTTCCTCGCCCTCATCGGCGTGTACGGCATGGTGTCGTTCACGGTGGCCCAACGGAGGCGGGATATCGCCATCCGCCGTGCCGTGGGGGCGGGGCGGGTCCAGGTGGTGGGAAGCATGATGCGGCAGGGAATCTGGCACGCCATCGGAGGGCTGCTGGTGGGCTTCATCGTGCTGATCCCCGCGGCCCGGATCGTCCGTGGGCTCCTGGTGGGCGTGGGGCCCATGGATCCCGTCGCGCTCGTGGGAGGGATCGGACTTCTCCTCGGGACCGCCGCCCTCGCCAGCTTCGTTCCAGCACGCCGGGCGGCGCGCGTCGATCCCATGATCTCGCTGCGCGAGGAGTAGGGGCCCTCCGGCCCCGCCCGGACGGGGTCCGGAGGTCCCCTTTCGCGTCAGCGGCCTTTCGTCTTGATGCGGATGACTCCGTTGGCCGCTGCCGGATCCGCGTAGAGGCTCGTCGCTGCCGGCCCCTTGATGACGTCGATGGACTCGATGCTCTTCCGGTCCAGCGCAGCCACCGCCTCCTCGGTGGCGCGGACCCCGTCGATGAGGTACAGCGGGCGAGCGCCAGGGGTCGCGGGCTGCTCCTCCACCAGCACCCTCTCCGAGGATGACGGGGAGATGGAATCGCGGGTGACGTGGATCGACCGCCGCGCCGGCTCCACCGGACGCAGTGTGCCGGCGATCTCTCGATCGCGCTCCTGAATCGTGGCGAGCCGTTCCTTCGTGGCTGCGGCTTCCCTCGTGGTGAACCGGAACTCCGGTCCGTCCGCCCGCTTGATCACGCTGACGACCTCGATCTGATCCGGCCCGAGGGCTCTCGCCTCGTCGGCCGTTGCCGGGACGCCGTTTATGAAATAGGTCCCGTCCTCGTCCACCTTCTGGAGGGTCACGTGTCCGGCCACCGTGGCGACGCTCTCCGCGTCCATGTTCTTCACGTCGGCTGCGGTCGGCAGACCTGCGTCGCACGCCGCCGCCACCGCGAGGAGCGAGAGGGCGGCGGCCATCGCCGCCCGCGAGGCACCGATCTTCGAGGGTGTCGGCTTCATGGCCAGGATCCTCCGTTCGAGTTGTGAGACGCCCGGCAGGAACGCCGCCGTGGTAAGGCCCATGGACGAGCGCATTCCGGCCACGTCGATGAGGAGCGTGCCGTAGGAGCCTGTGGAGGCCCCGCGCCGGAGCACGCGGGCGTCACAATCGAGCTCCACGGCGAGACGCAAGCGCGCGACCATCCACCAAATGGTGGGATTCCACGCCAACGCGACGACCGCCAGCCACGCGAACGCGATGAGGAGAGGGTCGCGGACCCGGACGTGCTCGGCTTCATGGTCCAGCGCCATGCGACGCAGCTCCGGTGGCTTCGAGAGGAGCCACGCAGGGACCACCACCTCCGGCTCCAGCAGCCCGACGGCGGCAGGTCCCCAGGAAGGCGAGACACGCACCCACGCGCCGTCGACCTTGCGGAGCGGCCAGGCGGCCCGAGCCCGGGAAAGCCGTCGGTGGGTGGCCGCCAAGAGCAGGACCGTCAGCGACGCCATGGCGAGCCAGGCCCCGAGCAGTCCTCGATCCGTCGATTCGGGCACCGCTCTCCGCGTCCGCACCAGCACGCTTCGGGCGCCGGCCGTCGTGCTCCGCCACGCACGCTCCACGGTGGCGAAGGCTGTGGAGAGGGGCCCCGGAGTCGCAGACGGCGCCGCGTTCGGGCTCGCCTCGGCCTCGACGAACGTCGGGCTGAGCGTGCTCCTGCGCTCGCGGCCCGGGGCCACGGCTACGAGCACGAGCAGCGCCGCCATCGCTCCGGCCCAGACCCACCGCGCTGGACGGCCCGCCGCGCGGCACGCTGCCTCCGCACCCGCGGCGGCCGTGACGAGGAGAAGTCCCACCCCAAGCCCCCACACCATCCACGCGGCGATCATGATTCCTCCAGCCGCTCGGAGAGCAGACGGCGCATCCGTTCCAGCTCGGCGCGCGACAGCTTCCGGTCGGACACGAGCTGGGCGAACATCTGCTCCGCCGAACCCTGGAAGATGGCCTCCCGGATTCTCGCCAGGGCGCTCCCACCCGCTCGGTCGGCCTCCACCGTCGGCACGTAGCGGTAGGCGCGTCCTTCCGCCTCGTGTCGGACGTACCCCTTCTCCTCCAGCGTCTGGAGCGCAGAAAGCACGGACGTATACGCCAGATCGTCCTGCAACTCTTCCCGAACCTCCGCCACCGTCGCCGACCCTCGGCGCCACAGGATGCTCATGACATCGAGCTCCCGGGGAGTAAACTGGATTCCGGTCATGCCCGACACCTCCTCGCTACGGGTCTTGCAGTAGATATCCCCGCGGCGCCCGTTTGTCAACTGGTTTTCCCGTAGATGGCGGTTTGGGGCTCGATGGACCCTGCCGGCACCGTGGGCCAGAATGGACGTGGGCCTGCAGGTGGCCGGTGGGGGCCTGGAGGGTGGGGGAGGCGGTGGGACGCACCATGCTTGTGGGGGTGGACCCCGGTGCCTACCGTGGACCGGGCACCCTGGCCCGGGGGTGCCCGCACCCCGCCATCGACCCGGGCCCGAGCAAGGAATGCCATCATGACGATCTTCGCGCGTGTCGGCCGTTGGGCCGTATGCATCGCCGCGATTCTCTGCGTCGCGCCGACCGGTGC
>JASFRY010000557.1:0-3311 GCA_050114675.1 Gemmatimonadota bacterium
TGGTCACGGTGGGCTCGGGGCTCATGCTACGCTCCCTGGCGCGTCTCACCTCCGTGGACACCGGCCTGGACACCGACGGGGTCCTGGTCCTCCGCGCCGCGCCCCCCGACGGGCGCTATCCCGACGGCACCGCCTTCCAGGAGTACTACCGCCAGGTCCTGGACCGGGTGCGTGCGCTTCCCGACGTGGCGTCGGCCGGTGCCATCCACCTCCTCCCCGGCACGCGGAGCAACTGGAGCTTCCCCACCTACCCCGAGGGCGTGGACTACCCCGAGGGGACCGCCGTCCCCTCTGTGAACTTCCGGGGGGTGTGGCCCGGCTACTTCGAGACGGTGGGGATGCGCGCGGTACGGGGCCGGCTGCTCCAACCCTCGGACGACGCCGACGCCGAGAAGGTGGTGGTGGTGAACCAGGCCTTCGTGGACCGGTTCTGGCCGGGCCTCGACCCCCTGGGCCGGACGCTGCGGGCCTTCACCCGCACCGGGGACGCCTACCGGGTCGTGGGCGTGGTGGGGAACGTGCGCCAGCACGGCCTGGCCAGCGAGCCCCGGCCCGAGATGTACTTCACCCACCGCCAGTGGGGGTGGAACATGTCCTTCTGGATCGTGGCCCGTGTCCGGGGAGCCGGCACGCCCATGGATCACGCAGCGGCGCTGCAGCAGGCCGTGTGGTCCGTGGACCCCGACGTCCCCATCACCGGCCTGGACGCGCTGTCCCACGTCTTCGGCGAGACGGCCGCCACCACCCGCTTCCTCACCCTGGTGCTGTCGTCCTTCGGGGCGCTGGCGCTCCTCCTGGGCGCCGTGGGCGTGTTCGGCGTGACGGCTTATGCCGTGGGACGCCGGGCGCCGGAGTTCGGCGTGCGGTTGGCGCTGGGATCGTCCCGGAGCGGTGTGCTGGCCGCGGCCCTCGCCACCTGCCTGGCGCCGGTGGCCGCGGGGTTGGGGGCGGGTCTGGCCCTCGCGGGCGCCGCCTCGGGAGCTCTCCGGTCGGTGCTGTACGGCGTGGAGCCGTCGGACCCCGTGACGTTCGCGATGGTGGCCGCCACCCTCCTGGGCGTGGCCATCCTCGCCTCGCTGCTGCCCGCGTGGCGCGCCAGCCGGGTGGATCCCGTGGAGGTGCTGAACGCGGAGTAAGGTAGACGCCGCTGGGCGTCCCTCAGCAGGAGGGCGCGCCCGTGGCCCGCTTCAGGAAGCAGCGCATGATGGCCTCGCCCTCGTCCTTCGGGAGGAGAAGGAGATCGAAGGTCCCGCTCTCCACGGTGCGGTCGTCCAGGGTGGTGTCCTGGGCCTGGAGCACCAGGTTGCTGAAGCTCCCCGTCACGCGGGTCGGTCCGGCGTCGTCCACCTGGACCGAGCCACCGGCGATCTCCCACGCCATGTCCACGACCTGCAGGCTGTCCGCGTCGATGCCCTCCAGTAGCCGGCCGTGGCACTCCTGGGTGACGCCGCACGGGCTGAACGTCCCCGTCCGGCGGTCGGTGAGCTGCAGGATGAACAGGTTCCCCCGCGTGCCTTCGGTCTGCTCGAAGCTGGTGATCGCCAGGCCCCCGATGCTGTCCTCGAAGGCGATGGCGAAGGTCCCGGCGGCCACGTCGTTCCCGTTGAAGGACGGCATCCCCGACGCCTCGTAGCCGCCCCCGCCGACGTAGGTCATGAAGAGGCCGTCGCCGCCGACGTCCCCCGGTCCCGTCCCGTCGTCTCCGCATCCCGAGAACAGCGCCATCGTCCCTGCCGCCAGCGCCAGACCCACGATCTTCCTCATCCTCGCCTCCCTGGTCCCAGGTTGGTGCTCCTGAATCTCTCATACATTCAACGGCCGGGCACCCCGGAGCGTGACACCCGGCGACGCCTCCCCCGGGCCTCCGCCGCCCATGCAACCCTTTCGCACCCGACCGCATCTCAGTATTAGTAGATCGACTATCAGTCACTCTACAGATATCGGCCTCGCCATGGATGTCACCGCCTCCCTCCCCCTCTCCCCACGGGATCTCCTGATCCTCGCCGTGCTGTCCCAGGATCCCCTGCACGGCTACGGCATCATCAAGGCCGTGGAGGAGCGCTCGGAGTCCGGGGTGCTCCTGGACCCGGCGAACCTGTACCGGACGCTCCGTCGGATGCGCCGGGACGGTTGGATCGAGGAGGTGGACGGCGACGGGGACGACCGGCGCCGCACGTTCGCCGTCACGGGCAAGGGTCGCGCCGTGCTCGCCGCCGAGGTGGAACGTCTGGAGCGCCTCCTGGGCCAGACCCGCCCGGCCCTGGGTCGGTAGGAGGGTCTGCAGCCGTGGTCAGCGGGCACGTCTACCGGGTCCTTCTCCGCCTCTTCCCTCCCGGCTTTCGCAGGGACGAGGGCGAAGAGGCCGCGGCGGCCTTCGAGACGCTCCTCCGGGAGGCGCCCAGCCGCCCGGCGCGGGTTCGTATCCTCCTCCGCTGCATGGCGGCGCTGCCGGTGGCGGCCGTGGGGGAGTGGTGGCAGGCGGCGGCGGAAGCGGCGGGATGGAGCCCGCCCCGACGCCGGGACACGCGAGGAGGAGGAGACGGGATGAGCGGAGTGTGGCGTCAGGTGCGGTACTCGGTACGGACCCTCTGGAAGACCCCCGCGTTCACGTGGAGCGCCGTGCTCCTGGTGGGCCTGGGCGTGGGCGCGGTGACCACGGTCTTCACCCTCGTGGATCAGATCCTCCTCCGTCCCCTCCCCTACCCCGAGCCCGACCGCCTCGTCCTGGTGGAGAACGGGAGCCACTCGGGTCCCCTCTTCCACGAGATGGAGACCATGGGCACCGTGGGCCAGTGGGCGGCGACGACCGGGGCGAACACCACCCTCATCGGCCAGGGCGAGCCCATGCGGCTGCGCACCGCCTACGTGTCCCGGGACTTCTTCCGCGTGTACGGGGCGCGTGCGGCGCTGGGCCGGCTCTTCACCGACAGCGACTTCGCCGACCCTGGGTCCACCGTGGTGGTCGACGGCAGGGCGTGGCGAAGCATCTGGGGGAGCGACCCCTCCCTGGTGGGGCGCGTCATCCGCCTGGACGGCCGGCCCGTCACCGTCGTAGGGATCACCGATCCGTCCTTCGAGGCGCCCGAGGCCGAGGTGGGCCGCCAGGTGGACTTCTGGCGCCCCCTGGACTGGTCCGACAAGATGCTCAACGCCCACACGGCTTGGGTCCTCTCGGTGGTGGGGCGCCTGTCCCCGGGAGCGTCGCTGGACGCCGCCCAGGAGGAGATGAACGCCGTCATGGCGCGCATGGCGCCCCTGCACCAGAACTACCGGGACCGGGACGGCAACCCCCGGAAGGTGGCGGTGACGTC
>JASFRY010000558.1:0-3308 GCA_050114675.1 Gemmatimonadota bacterium
ATCGGTGGGGTCGATCCCGAACACCATGGACGCGAAGACCGAACCCATCAGATAGCTGGCCACCAATCCCACCCCGAGACCCACCACCGCAAGCAGGAGGCCCTCCCGGAGGACCTTGGCCAGCACTTCTCCAGCTCGGGCGCCGAGCGCCATGCGCAGGCCGATCTCATGGGTCCTCCGGGACACCGAATAGGAGACCACGCCGTACACGCCCACCACCGCCAGACAGAGAGCCAGGAGCCCGAACAGGGTGAGCAGCCTCATGACGAAGCGCTGGCTCCCCACCGCGCCGTCGAGGATCTGGTCCATGGTGCGGACCCTCGAGATGGGAACGCTGGGGTCCATCTCGTGGAGGATGCCTTCGATGGGCCTCATGAGGGACGTCGGATCGGTCTCCGCACGCACCACGACGGAGTTGGCCAGCGGCGACTCGTACGCCGAGACGTACGCCTGCGCGTAGGGTACGTACCAGCGCGGCGTCGGCTGCCCGCCGGGGCCTCCGTGACGAACGTCCTTCACGACTCCCACCACTTCCATCCAGGGCCAGTTCTTCGAGAACACCTTCATGCGCTTCCCGATGGCGTCCTCACCGGGCCAGTACTTGCGCGCCATGGACTCGCTCACGACCACCACCGGGGTGGTCGACGCGTCGTCAGCGCGGGTGAACCAACGGCCCCGAACCAACGTCATGCCCAGCGCGTCCAGGTAGCCCGACGTGACCCTTTGAACCAGCTCGGCCGGCGCGTCGCCCACGTTGGCCACCGGCTGTCCGTCGATGATGATCGACCAGTTGTTCGCCCCTCCCGTCATGGGAAGGGAATAGGTGGCCGCTGCCGCCCGCACCCCCGGGAGCGCGTCGATCCGTGAGAAGAGCTCCCGGTAGAATGCCACCCTCTTCTCGCCGGCGTCGTACACGCTCGAGCCAGGATAGAGACGGAAGGTGAGGACGTTGTCCGTCACGAATCCGAGATCGACGTGGTAGAGGTTGGCGACACTCCTGAGCATGAGGCCCGATCCCGTGATGAGCACCACGGCCAAAGCCACCTGAGCCACGACGAGCGTCCGTCTCAGTGCGTGGCCCCCTGAAGTCGCACCACGCTCGCCGCCCCCCTCCCGCAGGGCCTCGTGGATGTCGCGCTTGCCGGCGTGCAGGGCGGGCAGAATGCCAAAAACCACGCCCGTGACGGCGACTGCCACGAGAGAGAAGAGCAGCACCGTGTGGTCGATCCCGATCTCGTCCAGTCGAGGCAGCCAAGTCGGCGCCATGGCCAGAAGCCCCTTCACCCCACCCACGGCGAGACCCAATCCCGCCGCACCGCCAAGGACCGCCAGCAGGAGGCTCTCGGTGAAGAGCTGGCGAACGACGCGCCTCCGCGACGCGCCCAGGGAGGTGCGGATGGCCACCTCCCGCACCCGTGTCTCTCCCCTGGCGAGGAGCAGATTCGCAACGTTCACGCACACCATCAGCAACACGAACCCGACGGCGGCCAACAGGACGTACAGGGGCGTTCGCATGCTGCCCACGAGGGCATCCTGATAACTCCTCGCCTGCACGCGGAGGCCCGAGTTGGGATAGTACTCGGGGTACTCCTGCGTGGACCGGACAGCCAGCACGTTCAGCTCGCTCTGAGCTCGCTCAAGGCTGGTCCCGGGCGCCAGGCGCGCCAGAGTGGGGAGGTAGTGGTTGTTTCGTGCCCACGGGTGATCCCGATCCAACTGCAGCTGTGTGTAGACGTCTTCGCCGGTCGTCGGGAACGCGAAACCCGACGGCATGACTCCGATGACCGTCACCGGATGGTCGTCGAGAGAGATGGACCGACCCAGCACGGCGGGATCTCCACCGTACTCCGTCTGCCACATGCCGTAGCTCAGGACCGCCAGGGGCGGTGATCCGGGACGGTCTTCCTCGGCCGAGAAGGTGCGGCCGAGGAGGGGCTCGACCCCCAGAAGGGGGAAGAGGCTCGCGGTGGCGCGCAGCACCGTGACGCGGCGGGGTGCGACGGAATCACCCAGCGTCACGGCGCTGTTGGAGTACCCCGCGAGTCCCGAGAACGCCGAAACCTGGCTGCCGAAGTCGAGAAACTCGGGTTCCGAGAGGTCGTAGAAGCCCTCGGTGGAGCCGATGCCGCTGTTCACTTTCAGGGATACGAGACCCTGGGGATCCCGGTAGGGAAGCGGCTTGAGCAGGACCCCGTTCACCACGCTGAAGATGGCCGTGCTGGCGCCCACGCCCAGCGCCAGGGTGACGAGGGCCAGGACGGCGACGGTGGGATGCTTCCGGTGGCTCCTGACCGCGTACCGGAGGTCGGACCAGAGGGTGGCGAGCATGGGTTGTTTCCCCTGTCGTGTTCGTGTCCGGCGAGATCGCCTGGCCTGGAGCCGCTCGGCGATCCCCGCCAGGGCCACCTGCCACCCGGTGACGAGGGTGGCGCGGGCCAGGGCCCAGGGAGCGATGAGACGGGATCGGTCCCGTCGGATGTCTTGCCTGAGGTCGACGTAGGCCGCGAGTAGATCCTCGCCGTACTCCCGCCGGAACTCCCCGGGGAAGAGGCGCAAGACGGTTCGGATCCAGCGGACCCCCAGAGGGGGACGCGCTCCGGGCTCGAGCTTCACGGCTTCTCCCACAGGAGGTCGGCGCGCTCCGACTCCAGGAGCGAGCGGAGGCGGATGGCCTCGGCCCGGGCCACCCGGCGGCCCAGCTCGGTGGCGCGGTAGTAGCGCCTCTGTCTCTTGGAGTCGGCGAGCTCGCCGGTGACGTCTTCCAGGAGCCCCTCCTTCGTGAGGCGGCCGATGATCCGGTACAGCGAGCCCAGATCGAGAACGCTGCTGCCATGCTCGTCGGCGGAAGCCTTGACGATGCCATAGCCGTGCATGGGCTCGTCGAGGAGGAGCAGGAGCACCTGGAAGTCCCGTGGTGCCAGAGGCAGGTGACTCTCAGGATCGGGATTCTGCTTGGGTGAGCCGGCCATGTCGGGTCTCCGGACAAAACATCAGTCGCTTACATATAGGTAAGACGATGATGTTGCCCGAAAGGTTGCAGTCGGCGGAGGTCAGGGCTGGACCGACGGCAGCGAGGGGGGACGTCCGGATCGCCCAGCCGTCACCCGAGAGATTCGCGAGCTCGTGGTACGGACGTCGACAGAGAACGAAGGCCGGGGTTACACGCGGATCGTCGGAGAGCCGCGGTCGGGCTCGGGGCCCAGGGAAGCTCTGCACAAGTCTCGCGGCGGCGCGGTGGGCTAGGGCGTTGCGGCGTCCAGTTCGGGGCGGTACCTGGCCAGGAGACGCCGGGCCGTGGCGAGGGCGTC
>JASFRY010000559.1:0-3273 GCA_050114675.1 Gemmatimonadota bacterium
GCCAGGGTCAGCTGGCCCAGCGCCGTCAGGACGGCCAGGCGGGAGCGGCGTTCGCCGCTCCCGCCCTTCTTCGTGGCCGGCCTCACGTCAGGACCCGCACGTGGGACACCCGCCCCACGAGGCCTGAACGTTCCGATTCGAAAACGCCTCCGAGTTTCCGATGGGGAAGCACAGGTCCCTGCCCTGAGCGAAGGGATCCGCCATGGGCGCACCCTCCACGGCCCACCGCCGCATGTCCCACAGCCTGCGGCCTTCCAGCCACAGCGTGGCGTACCGCTCGAAGCGGAGCGTCGCCCACGCCTCCGACGGTGTTTGCGACAGCGTCAGCGGGTCCATGTTCCATCTGGCCCGGGCCTGGTTGAGGTAGCCCTCGGCCGCGGCGTAGTCGCCATTGCGCAACGCGGCCTCGGCCTGGAGCACCCTCATCTCGGCCCCGTGGGCCAACGGGACGTCGTCCGTGATGTCCGTGTACTTGAGCTGGTGGTAAAAGATGGTCTGGCCGTCCTGCCCCCGGAGGGGCTGGCCATCGCTGTCCACCGGCGCGTCCCACGGAGCCCGGGGATCGTCGGGGACCGTGGCCCACATGGAGTTGAATAGCGAGAACTCCCTGCGTTCGTTGGTCTCGTACGCGAAGTCGTTCTGGTTCGCCACCGAGAAGATGGCCGAGAACATGAAGTCCGTCGGCACGTGGTCGGCGTCGCTCGCGGCGGCGCTCCACTGACCCAGCCACGCCCGGATGGACGCCCGGCCGGCGTAGGCGGCCGTGACCAGATCCGACCGGCCCGCCGCGGTCGCCACGGTGATGGCCCGGGTGAACATGCTGTCCGCCCGGTTGAAGTTCTCCGTGTGGGGCAGGTCGGGCCCGGCGTCTACAGTGGTGCGGCACTGCAGCTCACCCATGAGGCGGTTGGCGTACCCGCCCAGGACATAGGCCCGGGCCACGTCGCCGTTCTTCTCGAACTGGGTGGGCTCGAGGATTCCGGCGATCCGCTGCAGCCCATGCTCCGAGACCCACCGGGCCTGGGACATGGACTCGTACTCGGCGCTCCAGTCCGACGTCTCGGTCATGAAGACGCCCATGGGGATGGCGCCGAAATCGTAGCTACCCCCGTGGCCGATCTCTCCCCCAGCCATGACGACGTCCTGAAGCGTGGCGTCCACGGCGTCGGTGAGATCGTAGGACATCCCGGCCACGATGCCGGGTACGGCGTCGATGCTGTTCAGGTCGCCGTCGGCGATGCGGCCCGGAGCCTCCACGTCCAGGGAGAGGACGTCCGAGCACGCGGCGACGGCTGCCAGCGCCATCACCGCGGCCATGCGAACCCATATGCTCTTGGTGTTCATGGTCGCCTCCCCCTCAGAAGGTCACGCGGAAGGAGAGCAGGAAGCTCCGGGACGGTGGCAGGTTGTAGTACTCCCTCCTGCCATACTCGCCCGCGCCTTCGCTCACCTGGCCCACGCGGTCGCTGAAGTCCTCGGTCTCGGGATCGGTGCCCACGAAGTCGGTCCAGGTGAAGAGGTTCCGCCCGGACAGCGTGACCGTGGCGCGGTCCGCCAGCTGGCCGATCCACGCCCTGGGCAGCTCATACGTGAGCGCGATGTGGCGCAGCTTCCAGAAGTCGGCCTTGTCCACCCAGAAGTCGCTGTTGTGCCCGCCCTCCACATTGGTGGCGCAGCGGGCCCGCTCCAGGGCGGTGTAGCCGTCCAGCGCCGACGGATTGCTGCCGTCGTACACGGCGGCCATGGCCCTCTGGATGTCGTAGCACGGATACCACACGCCGCGCCGGCCGTTCTGGTAGCCCGTATAGTTGGGCAGGTAGTTCCCACCGTGGAACTCGAGCAGGGCGTCCAGGTTCAGGCGGTTCGACAGCGTCACCGTGGTCCCGAAGCCCAGGATCTTGGTGGGATATACCGGACCGATGGCCTCCATGGTGTCGGAGCGGATCGGATCCGCGTACGCGTCGGGATTCGTCACACGGTAGCCCCAGTACTCGGGGACCGCGTACCCGACCCTGATCTGCGCCTTGTTGTCCGCCGAGATCGACTCGCAGACCCGCTCCGCTCCCTCACCCTGGCAGTTCAGGTCCAGCGCCTCGCTCCTCTGGAACGCCAGGTTCGCCCGGGCGCGCCACTGCACGTTCTCCGTCCGGACCAGGGCGCCGGTGAGCTGGAACTCCAGTCCCTCGCTCATGAGCTCTCCCACGTTCTCCGTCCGGCTCGACAGGAAGCCGTTGGAGGGAGGCAGCGTGACGCCCACCAGAGCGTCGCTGGTCTTGGTGTTGTAGTACGTGGCCTCCACACCCAGGAGGCCCTGCCACATGCTGGCGTCGAAGCCCACCTCGATCTCGCGGGTCTGCTCGGGGCCCACGTCCTGGTTGCCCACGTCGTTGGGTGTGAATCCGGGGACCCCTTCGTCGGCGGAGACGGGGCTCCACGTGCGCAGCCTGTCGAAGGCGCCCGGCGCCTTGCCGGAGAACCCGAACGCGCCGCGGAGCTTCATGGTCTCCCACCAGCTCGTGGGCCAGAAGTCGTGGTCGGAGATCACGTAGGCCACGCTGGCCTTGGGATAGGGCTGGAGCCCGAAGTCCTCACCGAAGGCCGAGTTGCCGTCCACGCGCAGGCCGGCCGTAAGGAACAGACGGTCCTTCCAGCCCACCACCTCCTGCAGGAAGATGCCGGCGTTGGTCTCGGCGAAGACGCTCTCATCCGGCGGATCCCAGAGCGAGCCGGATTCCAGCGTCGGCACGCCGGGGCCGGCGAAGCTCGAGGTGTTCACCTCGAGCCAGCGGTGCTGGTCCCGGAAGATCTGGCCACCCCAGGAGAAGGTGGACCGCCAGCTCTCCCCCAGGTCCTTCAACCAGGATCCGGCATAGTCGATGGAGAGCTTGGTGTGGCGGGTCTGGGCGTCGTTGTACTCCCCCAGCGGCACCCGCAGGCCGCCCCACGGCCGGATCCACTTGTTGTGGATGTTGTTGAAGTCCCACCCCAGCGACAGGCGGTTGGTGAAGGACGCGCTGGCGTCGTGCTGGACGGTGAGCCCCGCGGTGAACCGGTCCGTTCGGGTCAGATTCTCCCCGTCGAAGAGGTACACGTTGCTCACGCACGTGACGTTGGACGGCACGTTTTCGCAGTCGTCGCCCTTGCCGCCCTTGAAGTTGCCCGAGAAGCCCCGGCCCACGTTGAGGAGGAAGCCGCTGGCGCTGTTGCCGTCCTCCACGAAGCTCAGGTCGCGAACGGCGTAGGCGGTGTTGAGCTGTACCTTCACGCCCTCGT
>JASFRY010000560.1:0-3273 GCA_050114675.1 Gemmatimonadota bacterium
ACGGCTGCCTCGGGCTTTCCCATCTCCAGGAAGGTCTGGCCCAGGACCTCGTACGTCGGCAGATGATCCGCCGAGGCCCGAAGCGCCTGCTGGAACTCGGACACGGCCTCGTCCAGGAGCCCCATCTCCATATAGGCGGTCCCCAGGTCGTGATGCGCCCGTACGTCGTCGGCCTCCAGATTCGCCGACACCTTGTCCTTGAACTGGGAGAGCATCTTCGCGAAGTCGGCGGCTTCGTCGCCCGACGGTTCCTCGTAGGCTACCACGAAGCGCGTGGTCTTCTCGCCCTCCTCGCCCAGGATCAGCGAGCCCAGATCCACGTAGTCCTCGTGGGACGCCACTTCCCTCACCGGCTTGGCGATGGCGTCGGACTCGCTCAGCGCCGCCTGGGCCTCGGCGTTGTCCGGGTCGAGCTGGAGGACCTGCTGGAACGCCGCGTTGGCGCGCCCCGTCTGGCCACCCCTCTGCAGGGCGCCTCCCAGACCCAGGTACGCCTCGACGAGGACGCCCTCGTCGCCGGACTCGTAGGCCAGCTCCACCATCCGCTGGCGGAGCTCGACGTCGTCGGGACGTTCTTCCACGAGGGAGCGGACCCGCTCCAAGGTGAGATCCTCCTCGGCCCCGACGCCTGTCTCCGCTGCGGTCTCGGCAGCGGCCTCTTCCAGGGCCTCCTCGCGCTCCTCTGCCGAGGGTGTGCGGATCTCCCCCAACTCCGCCTCCACCTCGGCCTCTTCGTCCTCTTCTTCGTCGAACGTCATGAGGGGGAGCTCCACCGGCTCGCCCTCGTCCTCCCACTCGTCGATCTCGTCCGCTTCCGCCTTAACGCCCTCCGCTTCGTCCTCCTCCGATGAGAAGTCCATGAGGGGGAGCTCCACGGCTTCGCCCTCGTCCCACTCCTCTTCTTCGCCCTCCGCCGTTTCGTCGTCTTCGGCTTCGTCCTCCTCGTCCAGCTGGGAGGAGAACGCGGAGGTGACCTCGAACGCCAGCTCTTCCTCTGCTTCGTGGGAGGATGCGACCTCGACGGCACTCCCGTCCGGCGCCTCCACGCCACCCAGCGCCTCGTCATGGGAGGTGGTGATGGCGAACTCGCCTTCGTCGACCTCCGCGGCCCCGGCGGCATCTTCCGCACCCTCGGCGTGGGAGGAGGGCTGATCCGTGTCCGCGTCCCCGAACGCCCCGACCGCTTCGCCCACGTCCTCGTCCAGGCCGGACCCCGGGGCGAAGAGGAGGGCGTCGCTGGGCACGTTGAGATCGGCATCCGGGCGCAGCTCCCGGACCCGTGCCTCGATCTCCTCCGCCTGTTCCGTCGCGCCCCGATGCATGACCGTGCGGTACGCCACCGACAGCTGCTCGACCGCCTCGTCGACGCGCTCGTGGCTGGCCATCTGATCGGCCACCGCCAGGCGGACGTCCACGTCTTCCGGAGCCAGATCACAGAACTCCACCAGGGCCCGGAACGACTCGTCCAGGTCGCCGGCCTGCTGCCGGCGCTCGGCATAGGTGAGGAAGTTGACCCGGGCGTCGGGAAGAAAGCCCTGCTGGGCGCGGATCTGCCCCATGCGCAGGTAGGCCTCGTGACGATCCGGAACGTTGCGGATGATCTTCTTGCAGACGGCGATGGCGTTGTTGGGAAGCTCTGCCTCCACGTACAGCTCCATCGCCGTGTCGTAGTGCTCCACGGCGTCGTCGAGCCGCCCCAACCGCACATACAGGTCCCCGACCCGGTTGTACAGCCCGATGTCGGGCTGGTCGTCCGCCTCGAGCCGGGCGATCGCCTTCTTGTACTGGTCCAGCGCCTTGAGCCACTCCTCCTTCTGCTCGTGGCGCCGGGCCTGTTCTTTGAGCGATTCGATGCTCATGTAGCTTCGTCCAGAGGCGCGTGTCCACATCCGCCGGGCAGGCGAGCGGGACACCATGTCCGTGGCGCCGGTGGCGGAGGGATGTGGGAGGTCCGAGGTCGAGAAGGTTTAATCTGTCCCCCGCGGCCGGAAGCACAAGGGTTCCGGGCCGTCGGGGCCCTCCGCCGCGTGCCCTGGACCGAGGGGACCCGCCTTCGTGGAGGCGGGCCCCCTCGTGGGCGCCGGTGCGCCGTGTCGATCGTGTCGGGGCCGCTGTCTAGCGGGCAGCCGACAGATCGGGGGTATTGGGCTGGAGCTGGTAGGCCCAGTCGAAGATCATGAGGGCGTTGTCGTCCTGGTCGTAGCCCAGCATCTCCACGCGGATGACCGCGTAGTGCATGAGCCCGTCATCGCCCGACACACGCAGGACGTAGCTCGTCTGGGCCGCCAGGGAGACGTCCTGCATGGTGTAGCCCGTGGTCGGCGCCTGGGTCACGTCCACGCACGATGCGTCGGCACCCACGCCGCACTTCAGGGCCGTGGTGCTGAAGCCCGTGGCGTAGACCTGCGTCCCAGGACCGGGGACCAGCCACCACCCGGCCGCGTCCACCTCCAGCCGGAAGTGGCGGTCCGCGGAGGTCCCGCTCACGATCGGGTTGGTGCTCTCGTCGGGCTGGAAGCGGAAGCCGGACAGCGCGGGCTGATCCGAGTAGGCGTAGAGCCACTCCCCGTGATAGTCGGGCCGGGGCGTGCCGCTGGCCAGCGCGCTCCCACCGCTCTCGTGCCCCTGGTCGTCCACAGAGGTCACGTAATACCGATAGGTCTGGCCGTTCACCGCCACCTGGTCCAGGAAGCCCTCCGAGTCGGTATCACCCAGGAGGTAGTCGGTCCCGCCATCGGCCTCGAGGTAGACGCGGTAGAACGAGAAGTCCGACGCCGAACGGGCGTTGTCCGCCCAGCGGATGTAGTTGGCGTCGTCCAGCGCCACCACCACGATCCCCGTGGGGACGGGCGGCGGCGTCGGCTGAGGTACGTCCACCGTCACCGAATAGTCCGAAGGAGTCTCCGCCCCCGTATCCGGATCCACGGCGGCCACGTAGTACTCGTAGGTCTGGCCCGCCACGATATTCCAATCCTCGTAGACACACACGCCCCCGGCGCAGCTGGAGACCTCGGCTACGAGGAAGTAGTCCGCGTCCGTGACGCGGCGCGAGTAGACCCGAAACGGCTCCTGGTTCCAGCCCGCTCCCAGCTCCCACGTCACCTTCACGGCTCCGGCATAGTAGTAGGCGTCCAGATTCTCCGGCGCCGCCGGCCCGTCCGCGGGAACGAGGATCGTGTCGCTCCTGCAGGCCGCCAGGGCCGCAGCCACAAGCATGGTGCCCAACGCCGCGCGTCTCATCGTCCCTCCCCTCCGGTTCGTCGGGACCCCCCC
>JASFRY010000561.1:0-3269 GCA_050114675.1 Gemmatimonadota bacterium
GACGGGTCATGAGTTCCGGGCCGTCATCATTTAAGATGCAAGGAACGTTCCCAGGGTTGTCGCCCGTCGGGGCGTGACGCAGTCGCGGCAGCCCCGGATGGCCGGGCGGGAGTCGGGAAGCGAGACGATGGAGACGTCGTGACGATCGAACGGATTCGCTCAGGCTTGGACCGTCTTCGCGCGCCCCGTGGCGGCGGTTCCGATGAGGCCGCCGAGCACCCCCGTGATGCCCGACGAGAGGGGCGCGAAGGTGAGCAGCAGCCAGGGCTGGTCACCCATGAGAATGGCTGCCAGGACCCCGATGACGGCGCCCACGATCCCGATCACGAAGCCGCCACCCGCCGTCTCCTTGTAGCTCCTGGGCACGGTAGCGCCGTACCAGATCCCCAGCACGAAGGGGATTCCCGTGCCCAGGATTCCGGAGAGGTTTAGGATCGCTTCGCTGAAATGGCCGCCCACCACCATGGCGAGCTGAAGCCCGATACCCATCCACACGAATCTCGACATCACGAGCCTCCCTCGGGGAATGTCGAAGACGGCCCTGCCCCGCGCGGGCGTCGACGCATGTCAGATGTCACGCCGGTGACCCTCGGCGCAAGGATCCTCTCCCGTGACGTCCCGGTCGCGCACTTCAGAAGATCGCACGAAGCGCGGAGCACCGGGCGCGACTCCGCCCTCACGACCGTGACACTCCCGGGAGGCCTGGGTAGCTTTGGGGCCCGCTCGCCGCGCGCGGGTTGCACCCGGAGCGGCGTGGCGGGTAGCAGGCACCCGATACGGCATTCCAGGAAGCGCAGGGAGGGGGACGGACCGCGCATGTTCGACGAGCTCAGCAACAAGCTCGACGCCGCTCTGAGCAAGCTCCGGCAACGGGGCGTGCTCACCGAGCCCATGATCCGGGAGGGGCTGCGCGAGGTTCGCCGCGTGCTCCTCGAGGCGGACGTGAACTTCGCCGTCACTCGGGAGTTCCTCGCCAGGGTGCAGGAGAGGGCCCTGGGGGAGGCCGTCCTCAAGTCGGTGAGCCCGGGTCAGCAGATCGTGAAGATCGTCCACGACGAGCTTGCCAACCTCATGGGCGAGGGACGTCCGACGATCCAGTGGGCGCCTTCGCTCCCCACCGTCATCCTGGTGGTCGGTCTCCAGGGGTCCGGGAAGACCACCACGACGGCGAAGCTCGCCAAGCGGCTGGGCCGGGAGGGCCGCGCGCCCATGATGGCGGCCTGTGACCTCCAGCGCCCCGCCGCCATCGATCAGCTCCAGACGCTGGGACGACAGATCGACGTGCCGGTGCATGCCGGGAGCTTCGGGGGCGATCCGGTGGAGACGGCCCTGGCCGCCCGGGACGCGGCGCGTGCAGGCCGACACCAGGTGCTCCTGGTGGACACGGCGGGCCGCCTCCAGATCGACGAGAAGCTCATGAACGAGCTGCGCGCCGTGAAGGAGGCGTTGAAGCCCCAGGAGATCCTCCTGGTCGCCGATGCCATGACGGGACAGGAGGCCGTCAAGATCGCCCAGGGCTTCGACGAGGCGCTGGGTGTGACCGGTGTGGTGCTCACGAAGATGGACGGCGACGCCCGGGGAGGCGCGGCGCTCTCCATCCGGGGCGTCACGGGCAAGCCCATCAAGTTCGTGGGCGTGGGTGAGGGCGTGGACGATCTGGACGCGGCCGACCCGGAGCGCCTGGCGGGCCGTATCCTCCAGATGGGCGACGTGGTGGGCCTGGTGGAGCGGGCCCAGGCCGCCATCGACGAGGAGGAGCAGGCCAAGCTTGCCGAGAAGGCCCTGGGCAAGGGGCGCTTCACCCTGGAGGACTTCCTGACCGCCATGCGCCAGGTCCAGAAGATGGGCCCCCTGGAGCAGCTCCTGAAGCTCATCCCCGGCGCCGCCAAGCTCTCCATCCCGGCGGCGCAGATGGACCCCAAGCGCATGAAGCATGTGGAGGCCATCATCCTCTCCATGACGCCCGAGGAGCGCCGCCGCCCCGAGATCCTCAACGGGTCCAGGCGGGCCCGCATCGCGCGAGGGAGCGGCCGGCCGGTCTCCGAGGTGAACCGTCTCCTGAAGCAGTTCAAGGAGATGGAGAAGTTCATGAAGAACATGAAGGGGATGATGGGCGGCATGGGTGGCATGGGCGGCGTGCCCGGGCTGGGTCGGATGCCCTTCGGTCGGTGACCCCGACTCCGACACGCGCGCCCCGATCTCCTCGCCTCGTACGCTGGCTGCCCGGCTGGGCCCTCCTCTATCCGGCGGCCCTGGCCCGGCTGGGGCTGGTGGATCGGGAGAAGGCGGAAGAAGCCTTCGAGCTGGCCGCCCCGGCCATGGTCACGGGAGGCATCCGCACGGTGCTGCGGGCCACCGACTTCTTCATGGTGAGCCTGGCCCTGGGCGACGCGGCGGTGGCCGGGCTCGAGTTCGGATTCCAGTACTACTTCATCGGGTTCGGCCTGGCTCTGGGGATCTCCAGCGGCACCATCAGCGTGGTGGCCCGTGCCAAGGGCGCCGGCGACCACGCCACCGCGGACCTGGCCATCAAGCAGTCGGCGTGGATCGCCCTGGCCATCTCGCTCCCCCTCACGCTGGCCACCTGGCTCTGGGCCGACCAGATGGTGGGGCTCCTCACCCACGACGTGCGCACCATCGAGTACGGCGGCACGTATCTCCGCCTGGTCATGCTCGCCGTGGTATGCCGGTTCTGGAGCATGATCGCCGCTCGGGCGCTCCAGGGGGCGGGCGATACGCGTACGCCCATGTTCGTCCGGCTCCTGACCATTCCCACCAATCTGGTGCTGGACGCCGTGCTCATCTTCGGCCTCGGGCCGTTCCCCCGCATGGGGGTGGCGGGTGCGGCCCTGGGCACGGTCATCGCCAACACGCTGGCGGCCGTCATCTTCCTGGCCGTCCTGCTCTCGGGGCGCTTTCCCGTGCGGCTCAGGCTCTCGGGGCCCCATTGGGACGGGCGGCTCCTGCGTGAGGTGCTCCGGGTGGGCTTCCCCCTTGCGGGGACCCAGCTGTTCCGCACCCTGGGGCGGTTCCCCTTCCTCTTCATCCTGGCCAGCATCGGGACGCCCCTGGTGGCGGCCTATGCCATCGGCCGGCGGGTGGTTCTCCTGGCCCTCATGCCCGCGTGGGGCTTCTCCATCGCGTCCAGCACCCTGGTCGGCCAGAGCCTGGGCGCGGGGGACCCGGAGAGCGCCAGGGGCTACGGCTGGCAGACGCTGCGGCTCGCCTTCGTGACCCAGACCCTCATCGCCGTGGCGCTCTTCTTCGCC
>JASFRY010000562.1:0-3250 GCA_050114675.1 Gemmatimonadota bacterium
GCCGAAGATGCGGCGGAGGCAGGAGACGCCGCCGGGGCGCCGGCGTGACGGACGATGCCCTCGCCGAAGCTGTGGGTCACATCGCCTCGGGGCTCCGCGCCCGGGCGGCGCAGGTGGCCCGAGCCGAAGCGCAGCTCGCCGCCTTCGCGTGGAAGGAGGACGACGCCGGCACGCAGGCCTCCGAGGGCGGGATGGGCCTGTCCGCCATGCTGGTCCGGGCCGTGCGGTGGGCGTTGGACGGGGACACCTACCCGGTGCTCCGGGCTCTGGCCGTCGACGGTGACGCCACCGTGGGCACCCTTGCGGGGCGGATGGGGGTGGACCGGCTGGCGGCGGTGGACCGCGTAGGCGCGTGGACCCAGGCGGGACTGGTGGGGCGCGACCTGGAAACGGACAGGGTGGGCCTCACCGAGCTGGGCGTCGGCATCGTGGAGCTGATGGAGCAGCTGGTCCGCGCCGCGGAGATAGAGGAGCAGCGACCGTGAAGTGCCCTTTCTGCGAGACGACGGGGACGCGCATGGCGATCCACGCCCACCTCGCGGACGTGCATCCCGAGCGTGTGACGCTGGGTCACCACGACGGGCCCAACGATCCCTATTTCCAGGTGGGATGTCCCGCCTGCGACCAGGAGGCGGTAGAGAGCGTGAATCCGGGGGGGCGGGATCCCGGCTTTCTGGAGGAGTTCGAGCGAGAAGTGAGGCTCGTGGCCTTCGATCTGCTCCTGTACCACCTTCAGGCGGATCACCCCGAGGTGGTAGGGCTGGATCCCGGGGGCGACGTGTCCGAAGCGAAAGGAGGCCGTTGACATGGCTGACGTACGAGGCTGCAACATCCCGGACGACCGCTACTACTGGGTCGAGAAGCACGTGTGGATCCAATGGGACGGCGAGCTCGCCACGGTGGGCATCACGGACGTGGCGCAGAACCTGGCCAAGAAGGTCGTGGCGGTGACGCCCAAGAAGGCCGGCAAGAGCATCAAGGCCGGCAAGAGCGTGGCCACCGTGGAGAGCGGCAAGTGGGTGGGGCCGGTGCTCTCACCGGTGGCCGGCGACGTGGTGGAGGTGAACGGCGCGCTGGCGTCGGACCCGGAGCTGGTGAACCGGGACCCCTACGAGAGCGGCTGGATCGTGAAGCTCAAGCCCGTCGACTGGGACGGCGACATGGCCGACAAGCCCTCGGGCTCCGATGCCGTGGCGGCGTACGAGGCGTTCCTGGACGCGGAGGGGATCGCGTGCGGCGAATGAGGGCGTTCCGCTCCCGCGTCCTGCGGGCGCGCCGGTTCGGGCGGTCGGGCGCGGCCGTGGTGAGGACGGCGCCCTAGTGGCGGTCCGGGCCGGATGCGAGGTGCCCGAGGAGCTCTTCTACGACGTGGAAGAGGACGTATGGGTGCGCCTGCACGACGACGGCGTCGTCACGCTGGGGATGACCGATCCGGCCCAGACCCGCGCCGGGAAGCTCGCCCACGTCCTCATCAAGAAGGTGGGCAAGCACCTGGAGCGCGGGCGGAGCGCCGCCACCATCGAGAGCGCCAAGTGGGCGGGGCCGTTCCGCACCCCCGTCACCGGGACCATCGTGGCCAACAATGCCGAGGCGTTCCGCAGGGACGTGCTGGTGGCCAACCGCGACCCCTACGGCGCCGGGTGGATCGTCCGGCTGCATCCCGACAACTGGGAGGAAGAGGCGCCCAAGCTGGTGACGGGCGCCGAGGCGGTGGAGCGCTACGCGCTGCGCATCCAGGAGCTGGGGATCACCTGCTACCGGTGCGCCGACTGATGTCCGGACCGGTGCGCCTGGTGGACTGCGGATCGGTGCCGGCGTTGCGCTCGCAGACGGTCTACCACGCCGTCGCGTACGCCATGGGGCCCGACACGCCCGACACCATCCTGCTGGCGGCCCCCTCCGAGCCGTACGTGTCGCTCGGCTTCCACCAGGACGCAGACCGGGAAGTCGACCTGGCGCGCTGCCGCGGCCTGGGGCTGCCCGTGATCCGTCGTGAGGTGGGCGGCGGTGCCGTCTACCTGGATGGGAACCAGCTCTTCTGCCAGTGGATCTTCCAGCAGGGACGGCTGTCCGCCGTGCTGGACGACCGGTTCGCCCTGTACGTCCGCCCTCTGGTGGACACCTATCGTGCACTGGGGATCGAGGCCGAGTACCGGCCCATCAACGACATCCACGTGGGAGGCCGGAAGATCGGAGGCACGGGGGCGGCGCTCATTGGCGCGGCCGACGTGGTGGTGGGCAGCCTCATGTTCGACTTCGACATCGACCTCATGGCCCGGGTGCTCCGGGTCCCTTCGGAGAAGTTCCGGGACAAGGTGCACCAGAGCCTGCGCGACTACATGACGACGATGCGCCGCGAGCTGGGCACGCCTCCGGACCGCGATCAGGTGGTGGATGCGTACGTCGAGGAGTGCGCCCGCACGCTGGGCCGCGACGTGGAGCCGGGCTCCCTCACCCGGGTGGAGGAGGACATGGCCCGGGACCTGGACCGGCGCTTCGCGAGCGAGGAGTGGCTCTTCGCGTCGGGGGGCCTCCGCAGGTCGGGCGTGAAGATCCACGAGGACGTGGTCGTGCGGGAGGCCGTGCACAAGGTGCCCGGCGGGCTGATCCGGGCCCTGGTCCGCCTTCACGCCGGGCGCATCGACGACATCGCGCTCACCGGAGACTTCACGCTCCAGCCGGGAAGCCTGCTGGCGGCCCTGGAGCGAGAGCTCCGCGGCGTCGCGCTGGAAGAGGCGGCGGTTCGCGGACAGATAGAGCGGTTCTACGGACGCTTCTCACCCCAATCCCCGGGCGTGACCCCGGCGGACTGGTCCGAAGCGGTTCTCAAGCTGGCGGAGGCCCCGGTGGCGTGAGTCCGGCCGAGGCCGGGACCCACGGGGACAACAAGAGGAGGTTGCAATGGAAAGCTCGACCGCGCAGGGGCTGACACCCGACCTGGCGGCCCTGGTCCGACAGGCCGTGGACGACTACATGGCCGAGCGCGAGGCCAGCAAGCCGAAGAAGATGGTCATCGTGGCCACCAAGGGGACGCTGGACTGGGCGTACCCGCCCCTCATCATGGCGTCCACCGCCGCGGCGCTGGGGTGGGAGGTAGGGATCTTCTTCACCTTCTACGGCCTCAACATCATCCACAAGAAGAAATACAAGAACCTCAAGGTGGCGCCCCTGGGCAACCCGGCCATGCCCATGCCCGTGCCCAACCTGGTGGGTGCCATACCGGGCATGACCCAGTTGGGCACCAAGGTCA
>JASFRY010000563.1:0-3248 GCA_050114675.1 Gemmatimonadota bacterium
GGTACCGGCTGCAGCGGAGGGCGGGCCAACACCGAGAGCCTCACCACCGTCTACCAGGAGGCAGACGCCGAGACTATGTTACCCGTCGTTCTCGGGCCGGAGAGCCTCGGGAGGCCCACAGGCGCCCCCGACATACGCGCTCCGCCGGTGACGTGAGGAACCTGCCGCCGGAAATGGCGTAACGGCGGGCACGAAGACCACTCAGGGGCCATAGCTCAGTTGGGAGAGCGCCTGCTTTGCAAGCAGGAGGTCGCCGGTTCGATCCCGGCTGGCTCCACTACGAAGGCCCTGGCCCCGCTCGCGACCACAGTCTCGGGCGGGGCTTGGTGTTCTCCCGTCCCTCCGGTTCCGATGCATGGCCGCGCTGCGTCCTCCCAGAGGCGTCGCGAAGGTGGGCTTCATCGGTGTGCGGCAGGCACTCCTCGAAGACGATTCGCTCCCTCCCAATCCTGGAGTCTCCTGGATCTTGCAGCGCGGCAGGACTAGTCTTGTAGGGTCGCGAGCGCGTCTGCGGGCGCTCGGACCTGCTCCCTGACCGGCGAAGGCTCGAAGACCTCATGGCAGCCATCTTGTTGATCGACGACGAGCCTCAGCTGAGGTCGGCGCTCAGGCGTGCCCTGGAGAGGGTCGGGCACTCGGTGCTGGAAGCCGGCGACGGGGAGGAGGGGCTTCGGACCGTCTCGAAGAACCTCGTCGATCTGGTGATCACCGACATCATCATGCCCGGGGTGGATGGAATCGAGCTCATCGTCCAGCTCCTCGAGCATCACCCGGGCCTCCCCATCATCGCCATGTCCGGCGGTGGGGCGCACCTGCCGTCGGATCTCGTCCTTTCCGACGCCCGGGGATTGGGCGCGATCATCTCCATCTCGAAGCCGTTCGAGGTGTCCGACCTCCTCTTGGCGGTCAATGCGGCGCTGACGTCGAAGAGGAATATCCGGGAGGCCTGACCAGGGCGTTCCCAGGGAGACGCTCGCCCTCGCGGGGCTACGTCATCCAGCGCTCCCGAACGCCTCCAGCGCCGGCGGCGCCAGCGTCCCCAGCACTTGCTCCACCCCCGCAGCGGCACCCAACACGGCCTCGTCCCTTCCCGCCGGCGCCACGAGCTGAAGGCCCACGGGCATCCCGGTGGCATCCAGGCCCACGGGGAGCGTCACGGCGCAGAGGCCCAGGACGCTCACGGCGCAGGTGGGCCGGAGCGCGGCGGCGTTCACCTCCAGGTAGCGCTCCAGGTCGTCGAGCTCGGCCACGGGCGGCGGGGTGATCATGACGGTGGGCAGCGCCAGCACGTCCACGGCCTCGAAGAGGCGCGGGGCGTCCGCGACGCGCCGCCACCGCTCCGCCATGGCTGCGGCGTAGCTTCCCGACGTCAGCGCGGGTGCCTTCTCCAGACGGCTGCCGACGGTGGGATGGAGAATGGCCGGCCATTCCGCGAGCTCCCGGGCCAGAAAGGCCCGGCACTCGGCCCCGGCGATCCCCCCGTGGCGGTAGAGGTGGACCGCGTCGTCCAGGCCCCGGCCGTCCACGTCGGCACGCTTCCATCCCGCCGCGGCCAGGGCGTCCAGCGCCCGGTGAAGCGCGTCGGCGATGTCCGGGGCACACTCCTCCCAGATGTCGCACCGGGGGATCCCCACGCGGGGCGCGGGAGCGCCGGCCATCTCCCGGAGGAGGGAGCGCGGATCTCCCCACGCCGGGTCCACGGCACCGAAGAACCAGGCGCTGTCCTCCACGGTGCGCGTGAGGCCGCCGACGCTGTCCAGCGTGGTGCTCAGCGGCACCACCCCGTCCACCGACCAGCGGGCGTGGGTGGTCTTGTGCCCCACGACGCCGGTCATCCCGGCGGGGATGCGGATGGACCCGCCGGTATCGGTGCCCAGAGCCACCAGCGCCGATCCTTCCAGGAGGCTTACGCCGGCGCCGCACGACGAGCCGCCTGGAATGCGTTGCACCCGGCCGTCCCGTGGGTTCCACGGCGTGCCCCAGTGGGGGTTGATGCCCACGGCTCCGTAGGCCAACTCCACGGTGTGGGTCTTGCCCAGGAGCACCGCACCCTGGGCCCGCAGACGGGCGACGAGCCAGCCGTCCCGCGACCACGCGTCGGGCAGCCGTCGGGCGGTGCCCGCGAAGGTGGGCATACCCTCCACGCCGTAGAGGTCCTTCACCGACACGGGGATCCCGCACAGCGGCGGCGGGTCGTCGTCACCATCCAGGGTGGCGTCCGCCCGGCGCGCCATCGCCCTTGCGGCGTCCGCGGCCACGTGCTTGTAGGCATGCAGCCTGCCGTCCAGGGCGTCGATGCGCCGAAGGGCTTCTTCGGTCAGCTCCGCCGCCGACACGGTACGGGATCGGAGCGCCTGGGCCACGTGGGCCAACGGCTGATCTAGGACATGGCTCATGCGGGAGAGTACCGCGAAGGGCGTCGTCCTACCACCTCCGGCTCAGCGCGAGCTGGAGGGTGAAGTCCAGCGAGGGTCCCTTCGGGGGGACGTCCTCCTGCATGCCCACCTGCCACCGCCAGCCTCCGGAGGTCCGCCCCACCAGGCCCACCACCAGGTTGGTGGGGGCACCGTCCACGTCGTGGTCGTTGCGGTCGTGGAGGATGGACGTCTCTCCGGTGAGCTCGACCACGCCCGAGAGGCCCGGGCGGAGGGGCCGCTCCAACCCGGCCATGGCGAACCACTTCCGGTCCCGGAGCAGGTGCGCCATGGACGCGTCCCTGCGCACCGTGGCGCCCCCGGCCATGCCGTGGACGTACCACCCCCGCCAGCGGGCGCGTCCCAGGGCCATGAGGCCGACGTCGGTGCGCTCCGAGCCCACCGTGAGGGTGCGTGTGGGGATGCGCACCACCGAGCGGAGGCTGAAGGCACCGGACCCGTCGGAGGCGCGCCACGGCCTCCACGTGACGAAGAGTCGGGCTTCGGTGACCGCGGGATTCGCCGAGGGGATGTCCACGAGGACCGTGCCGTCTCCGTCCTTCAGCGTCTGACGGACCTGGCTTTCCGGGAACCGGGGCCTGTTCCGCGTGCCCAGCCCCAGCACGCGATGGAACTTCACCATGAATCCGTCCAGGAAGCCGCCCCAGTCGGTTTCCAGCGTCACCCGCCCGCCCACCTCCACGGAGGGGGAGACGCCGTACCGCACGGTGGCCACGGTGAGGAGTCGCTCGGCGTCGAGAAAGAGGATGTCGTTGGCGGTGGAGTCCTGCTCGAAGAAGTTGGCGTACCCCAGCCAGATGTCGGTCTGCCACC
>JASFRY010000564.1:0-3245 GCA_050114675.1 Gemmatimonadota bacterium
GGTCGAAGGTCCGATCCGCCTCGGCGTAGAGGCGCAGGGCCTCCAGGGAGGTGGTGGTGACCTGGTCCAGGGGCTCTCCGGAGCGGATGGTGCGCAGCGACTCGCCGGACTTCTCCCGGATGTCCTGCGAGAGCTTGTCGATGGAAGCGATGATCTCGTCGGGGCCGCTGGCAGCGGAGCGGAAGGACGCGATGGTCCGGCCGTCGGCGGCGGACCGGATGGACGCGGTGACGAGGTAGCCCGTTCCCACCGCCGCCACCTCGCCGTCGATGACTGCCTTGATGCCTTCGCGCTGCGCCGCTTCCAGGGCCAGGTCGGCCGTGAGGGGCGTCCCGGGCTCCACCTGCATGCGGCCCAGCACCGGACCGAGGTCGGCGTGCTCCACCAGGTCCAGCACCGACGCTTCCCCCAGATCCACGCGAAGGGCCTCGGTCACCACGGACCCGAGTCCCTCTCCGGTAGCGTCGGAGAACTCGGCGAGGATCACCCGATCACCCTCGTCGATGACTCCCTGGGCCACCAGGTTCCCCACGGGCCCGATGCCGCTGGCCCACATGACGAAGTAGGCGAAGAGGCTGAAGCCGAGTAGCGTGAACGCGCCCACACCACCCAGGATGGCGTTCTTCCAGGTGAGGAACCGCTTGGTCTGGGATGGCCGGGTGCTGGGTCGGTCCAGAGAGCCGGTGCCGGCGGCAAGGTTCACGGGCTCAGGGTCGTCCGGGGCATCGACCCCACCCGTCTGCCCACCGATGCTGGCGCCGCCCCCCGCAGCCGCAGCCCCATCGCTTCCGTCGCCCCCACCGGATCCCCCGCGCCCCTCCGCCCCCGGCATCCCTTCCTGCACCACCGCGGTGGCCAGGACGATGGGCAGCCCGATGAGGAGCAGCACCAGCGCCATGGTGGGCGTCCAGTCCGGCAGGCCCACCTGCTGGGTCAGCAGATCCACCGCTTCGATGACGCCCCAGGACGCGGCCAGGAATATCCCCAGCACCTGCCACAGCGAGCGGCGGTGGATCTCTTGGATGAGCTGCTTCAGGGGGCCCATGGGCAGGTGACCTCCGAGCTAGCCGTCGGTGGAGAGAAGGCGCTCGGCCTCGGTGCGGGCGGCGCGCCCCGGGGCTCGAGCACCTCGTCGGTGTCCCAACAGTCAGGGATGGGTCGTCGACGGATAGGTAGTCAAAACGGCCTCTTGGGCCAAGAAGCATCGTAGGGAGCGGGGGAAGAAGGAGCAAGCGTGGAGATTCCAGGGGAGCGAGGTGGAGAGAAGATGAGGCGCAAGCGGCAGCGTCGCCGCTGGGTACCGACAAAACCGTTCCAGTCGGTGGAGGAGAGCGTTGCGGACTACGTGAAGCAGTACCTTGCGACCGAGGACCCGTACCGGTAGGTCCGTGCGCTGAAGACCTGAAGCGGCCCCCCCGCTTCAGGGACCGTTCCCGCCCCCGCACACCCGTTCGAACCGTGGATCCACCATGCCGATGCGCGCCACCAGCGCCCGGAAGCGTGTCTCACAGCGGAGGGGATCCACGCCGGGCACGATCATCCCCCAGTCCGGGAAGCCGTATCCCACGTCGATGGCGCGTTCCAGGTACTCATAGGCAAGCTCCAGTGCCCCCAGGCGCACCAGCACAGAGGGAGCCTCGGTCACCTGGAAGAGGACGCCGGCTTCCGGGTCCGTGGTGGTGCGCTGGGGGAGCCGGACGATCCGTTGAGCGATGGCCTCCGCGTCACCGTGCCCCTCCAGGGCGGCGAGCACCTCCTCGGCCTGACGCTCTGCATCGGACCCGGCGCGCGTTGCCCAGCTCATGAGCGCGGAGCGCGCTCCCTCAGCACCGGACTGGTGGAGCCGAGCCAGGAAGTCGGCGCTTCTGCACAGCCAAGTCCCCGAATCGGTCTCCAGAACAGCCCTACAGACGTCGATGGCGTCGGAGTACCGCTCCGCCACCAGGAGCATGTTGGCGTAGTTGTCTGCAACGATGACCGACTGGGGATCCAACTCATGGGCCCGCTCCAGCGCCGCCAGCCCCTCGTTCAACCGACCTGCAGGCACCAGCGCCGTGCCCAGCCACTGATAGGCCGTCGCGAAGGACGGGCTGAATGCGATGGCGCGCTGGAGCAACGCCACCCCGGTCGCTTTCCGGCCACTGGCCACCGCGACGTTGCCCAGGCCCGCGAATGCCTCGGGGAGCGTGGGGTCCAGCGCCAGCGCTCGCTCGCCGGCGTCCTGGCTGAGCGCATAGGCAGAATCGTAGGAGATCTGCGGCGTGTAGTCCGGCAGGACCCCATAGGTCATGGCGAGCCCGGCATAGGCCTTTGCGAAGTCCGGATCGATCTCAATGGCCCTGTTGAAGTCCTCTGCCGCGTCCAGCAGCCCCTGCACCGACCGTGCCCGCCACAGCGCCAACCCCTTCAGGTACAGGTCGTACGCCTCGGGGTTCACGGTGGCGGACGCGTCGGTACCCGATCCCCGTTCGCCTCCCACACGGATCTTGAGCTCCTGGCCGATGGCGCCTGCGATCTCGTCCTGGACCGCGAAGATGTCCTTGAGGTCGCGGTCGTAGGTCTCGGACCAGATATGGAAGCCCGTCTCGGCATCGATGAGCTGGGCGGTGATCCGCACGCGTCTATCCTGCTGGCGCACGCTTCCCTCCAGGACCATCCCCACCTGGAGCGCTCGCGCGATGTCGGGCAATTCCAGGTTCTGTCCCTTGAACGCGAAGGACGACGTGCGGGCCGCCACGCGAAGCTCCGGCGTACGGGCGAGGACGTTGAGGATCTCTTCGGAGATCCCGTCGGAGAAGTACTCCTGCTCGGGGTCCCCGGACATGTTCACGAAGGGGAGCACGGCGATAGAGCGCGCCTCGGCGGCCCGGGGCCCCCGGGTCAACCGTGGGAGGTACCAGCCCAGAATCGCCACGGCCACGACGGTGCCGACGGCGAAGACGCGCTTGTTGCCGGAGCTCGCGTCGGCACGGATGCCCTCCGGGGTGATGTCGAAGATCCACGCCAGCACCAGGGCGAGCGGAAAGCCCAGGAGCACCAGCAGGGTGACGAACCGCGGGGCCCACTCAGGCAGGCTGAGCTGAGGCGCCACGACGTCCGCCACTTGGATCACCACCCAGGCCACCACCAGATAGGCGCCGGCCACCTTGAAGACGTTGCGGCGTTTCAGTTCGGAAAAAAGCGACATGTCTCCCTGGGGGTCCTCGGGCAGACGGCCCGACGGGAGGTCGGGACCGGCGGAATTG
>JASFRY010000565.1:0-3241 GCA_050114675.1 Gemmatimonadota bacterium
CGTTCGGCCCTCCTCTCCGTCGGGGCGGTTCCCGGCGACCACCTGCCTTCGGGTGAGGTTCACCGCGATGGAGGTGAAGTCTCCCTCCCGACCGTCGGTGATGATCAGATCCCCTCGCAGATCCGAATAGCTCACCGGGACGCCGTCGGCGTTCAGCGTGACGGTGATCCTCTGTTCCGCCGGGTCGCCGAAGACCAGGGAGACGATCCTCGTGCCGGCGGGCCCGGGCGCGTTCTCGAACTCCTCGCATCGCGGCGTGGCGGTGGACGCCGGCACCAGGGGGGTGAACGCCGAAGCCGGCGCGCCGGTGACCCTCACAGGCCCGGCGACGCGGCTGCGGAACTGCGGATCCGTCCCATGCCCGCAACCCGGCAAGGATGGGCAGAGTACGGCCAAGAGAAGGAGCAGTCTGCTCACGGGAACTCCTGATGGCGGGAACAGCTCAGGCAGACGGGTGGGCAGGTGGGGCCGGGAGCCGGTTGGAAACATGGGGACCGCTCCGAGAATCGGTGCCACGCTGCCGTAGGTTAACGCGTGGCGTACCCGCTGCACCACCCCCGGCGGCCCTCTTCATGGGAGGAACCGCGGACGACCCGGTCGGGCAGGTGCGGAAGGGCGGCGAGTGTGGTGTTTCGGAAGTCCGTTGGACAGTCCACTAGCCCCGGACCATCATGAACCACTGGATGGCGAAGCCGATGAACGCCAGCAGGAGAATGAGGAAGGCGACGTGGTCCACCGAGGAGAGGAACCGCCCGATGTGGGAGAACACGACCGCCAGGCTACCCTCGGGCTTCTCCCTGCGCACCTGCCCGTGTCGGCTGGCCTCGAGGGCCCTGCGCATCCGTTCCGTCGAGCTCCGCAGCTCGCCCCCTCCGTCCCAGACCGCCGTGACCTTTCCGAGCCACCCGTGGGCCACGTGGGGCCCGCGGTGGTCCTTCTCCCGGGTGCACCTGTAGCCGGTCCCCGGACAGGGAGCCGAGCAGGGATCGACGCGCCATCCCCGGGCCCGCCGGACGTGGCTGTAGCGTTTGACACCCGCGGGGTCGTCTCTGGCCGTCAGCCTCATGATCGCCTGCTCCGCACGCCGGACGTATCAGCTGCTTCCGTCCAACGATACCGCGATGGGCGGCTGCGCGCCCACTCCCGTCAGCTTCCCAGCGTCGCCGACAGGCCCACCAGGGCGCGGAAGCGGTTCACGTCGGAATCGAAGAAGCGGTCATAGCCTACCTCGAACCGGAACGAGATGGGGCCCTCGTCGATGGGCTTCCGTACTCCGTAGGCGATACCTGCGCCCCACTCGGTGGCGTTGTCGCCATCCGAAAAGACCGCGGACAGGACCATCTCGCCGCGCACGTAGCTGGTGCCGTCGCCCACCGGGAAGTTCAATCCGGGGGTGGACTCCAGGAGCGTCACCGTCTGGCCCGACGCATGGTGGACCCTGAGCGCCGCAAGCATCTCGAAGCTCGTGTGCTCGCGGGGAAACCCGAGCCGTACCCAACTCACCGGGAGGTCGAACTGGGTCAGGTTGTCGGCGTCGGCCTGGGTGTGGAGCTGGAGCCCTCCTTCGATCCCGACCTCCACCTGCGCCATGAGGGCCGAGGGCAGGACCGTCAGGCAGCACGCCAGCACCATCGTCGTCGTCTTCATCATCACCTCCGCGGTCGACGGGTCGTATCCGCCAACTTCACAGGGGTGCGGCTAATACGCCAGGGGCAGGCCGCGAGAGGAGCGGATCCGGCGCCTACCCCACCCCTTCCAGCCCCGCGAGGGCACGGATGGTCTCGACGGTGGCCAACCCCACCCGCTTGGGCTCGTACCCGCCCTCCAGCAACGCCACGACCTTGCCGCCGCACCGCTCCCGGGCCAGCGCCATGATCTCCACACCCATCGCGTAGAAGTCCGGCGGCTCCAGGAGCTGCTCGCCGAGGGGGTCGCCCTTGAGGGCGTCGAAGCCGGCGGACACGAGGACGAAATCGGGCTGGAAACGGTCGGCAGCCTGCTCCAGGGAGAGGGTGAAGATCCTGCGGTAGTCCTCCCGGGGCGTCCACGCCGGGAGAGGCACGTTGAGGGTCGTGCCCACGGCTTCGCCCTCTCCGATCTCGCGCTCGTGACCGGTGCCCGGAAACCATGGGGCCTGGTGGACGGAGAGGTAGAAGACGCTCGGGTCGTCGTAGAAGGCGTCCTGCGTCCCGTTTCCGTGGTGGACGTCCCAATCCACGATGAGGACTCGCTCGGCCCTCTCCGTCACCTGCAGATGCCGTGCGGCGATGGCCACGTTGTTGAACAGGCAGAAGCCCATGGCGTGGCGCGGCGTGGCGTGGTGGCCCGGAGGCCGGGTGGCCACGAACGCCGACGCGAGCCTGCCGTCGGCCACGGCGTCCACTGCGGCCAGAGAAGCGCCCACGTTCCCCAACGCCGCCTCCCAGCTCGCCGGTGACACCCGGGTGTCGGGATCCAGAGGCAGCACCTTCTGCTGGACGTCGGAGCTGTGGCAGAGCTTGCGTACGCGCTCGATGTGCGCGTCGGTGTGGACCAGCCGCAGATCCTCCACCCTCCCGTCGGGACAGTCCTGCTGCTCGACGTGGCCGAAGAGCGTGAGCATGTCCTTGCCCACGGTGGAGGCCAGCGCCCGCAGCCGCCCCTGGTGCTCCGGGTGCCCCCACCCCGTGTCGTGCAGCGGCGAGGCAGGGTGGAGGTAGAAGCCCGTGGGAGCGGTGGCGGTGCCGGACACGAACGTGGGGCTCAGTCGCCCACCGGGGTGGAGAGCGAGGCGATGCGCTCCTGGAGCGAGCGCACCGAGTGGGTCCGGGTCTTGAGGGCGATGAGGGCGTCGCACGCCGCCGACGTGGCCGACATGGTGGTGAGGTAGGGCGTCTTGTACATGATGGCCGCGCGGCGCATGGCATAGTCGTCGTACTGCGACGCCTTGCCCAGCGGAGTGTTGATGAGGAGCCGCACGTCGCCGCTGACGATGTGGTCCACGATGTTGGGCCGGCCCTCGTTGACCTTGTAGACGCGCTCGGCGGGGAGGCCGAGGCGCCGCAGGTATTCCTGGGTGCCCCTGGTGGCCAGGATCTTGAAGCCCAGGTCGTGGAAGCGCCGCAGGATGGGCGTGACCGTGGACTTGTCGGCGTCGTTCACCGTCACGATCAAGGTGCCGGGCTCCTCGGGGAGCACGTTGCCCGCCGACACCTGGGCCTTGGCGAAGGCCATGCCGAAGGAGTCGTCGAAGCCCATGACC
>JASFRY010000566.1:0-3231 GCA_050114675.1 Gemmatimonadota bacterium
CGGGGACCTCGCCCGTGTCCAGCGGGGACCGGAGCCGGTCTTCAACATCGTGACCGCCGACGGTCAAGCCGCGGTGCTGCTCAACATCCGCAGCCAGCCCGACGGCAGCACCCTGCACATCGCCGATGCCCTGCGCGCCCAGATCGCCCAGCTCCGCACCGAGCTCCCTCCGGACATGAAGCTGGCCTTCTTCTACGACCAGTCGGAGATCGTGCGCACCTCGGTCCATAGCGTGTGGGAGGCCATCCTCTTCGGCCTGTTCCTGTCGGTGGCGATCCTCTTTCTCTTCCTGAGGAGCTGGGGCACCACCTTGGTAGCCACGGCGGTCATCCCGGTGACGGTGCTCATCACACTGGTCTCCATGCGCCTCACCGGGCTCACCTTCAACCTCATGACGCTGGGAGGGATCGCCGCGGCGGTGGGTCTGGTCATCGACGACGCCATCGTGGTGGTGGAAGCCATCCACACGCGTCTGATGGAGGGAATGAGCCGGAGGGAGGCCGTGGAGGCCGGGATCACCGAGATCTTCCGTCCCCTCATCGGCTCCACGCTCACGCCGGTGGTCGTGTTCGTCCCCCTGGCCTTCCTGGACGGGATCACGGGCGTATTCTTCCGGGCCCTGGCCCTGACCATGGTGGTGTCGCTGCTCACGTCGCTGGTGCTGGCGGTGACCCTCACGCCGTCCCTGGCCGGCTGGCTCGTCCGCCGCGGAAACGGGGGCCGCGGCGCCGCCGGGCGGGAGCAGGCCGGCCCGGTGCTGCGCCGGGTCATCGAGCTCTACGAACGCGCGCTGCGTCCCGCGCTGCACGCGCCGTGGTGGACGCTTGCGGTGTGCGGGCTCGTCCTGTTCCTGGGGCTCGGCGTCTACCGCCGCCTCGACAGCGAGTTCCTCCCTCCCATGGACGAGGGGGGCTTCGTCATCGACTACTTCACCCCGCCGGGCACGAGCCTGGCCGAGACGAACCGCCAGCTCCTCCAGGCCGAGCGCATCCTGGGCACCGTGCCCGAGGTGGAGAGCTACTCCCGCCGCACGGGGGCGCGGCTGGCCCTGGCCATCGCCGAGCCCAACACCGGGGACTTCCTGGTGAAGCTGCGCACCGACCGGAGGCGGTCCACCGACGACGTCATCGCCGAGCTGCGCCGACGCTTCAATGCCGAGGTGCCCGGCGTGGAGTGGGAGTTCCCGGGGATCCTGAGCGACCTCATCGGCGATCTCATGTGGGCGCCGAGCCCCATCGAGGTGAAGCTCTTCTCCACGGATCAGCGCTGGCTCGAGGAGCACGCCCCGCAGGTCGCCTCACGCCTGGAGAAGATCCCGGGGGTCGTGGACGTGTTCGACGGGCTGGTCTATACCGGGCCCACCATCGACCTGCGTGTCCGTCCCGCCGATGCCCGGCGCTTCGGCCTCAATGCCGACGACGTGGCCAACGCCGTCAACACCGCCATGCTCGGCCAGACGGCCTCCTCGGTGCTGGAGGGAGACAGGGTGGTGGACGTAAGGGTCGAGGTGGACTCCACGCGCCTGGGGAAGATGTCCGACGTGGAAGACCTGCCCATCCGGACGCCCACGGGCCAGCTGGTGAAGCTGTCCCAGGTGGTGGACGTGGTGCAGGAGCCCGGACAGCTGGAGCTGCGTCGCGAGGATGGACGCCAGGACGTGGCCGTAACGGCACGCCTCGAAGGCCGGGACCTGGGGAGCGCCATGACCGAGATCCGCCGGATCCTGGCAGGAGACGCGGCCCTTCCGCCCAGGGCGGTGGAGTACGGCGGACTGTACCAGCAGCAGCGCGCATCCTTCCTGAACCTCGTGTTCGTGCTGCTCATGGCCATCACGCTGGTGTTCACGGTTCTGATGCTGGAGTTCGGCTCCTTCTACGAGCCCCTATCCATCGTGTTCGGTGCGGTCCTGGCCCTCTTCGGCACCGTCCTGGCGCTCTGGATCACAGGCACATCCTTCAACGTGGTCTCCTTCCTGGGCGCCATCATCGGCATCGGCATCGTGGCCAAGAACGGCATCCTCATGCTCGACTTCGTGAAGCACCTGAGCGGCGAGGGGCTGACCCTGGAAGAAGCCCTGGTACGCTCGGGGCGGCGACGCCTCCGCCCCGTGCTCATGACCTCCCTCGCCGCGGCCCTGGGCATGCTTCCCCTCGCGTGGGGGGTAGGCTCGGGCGCCGACATGCTGAAGCCCCTCGCCATCGCGGTCATCGGGGCCCTGGCCATCTCCGTGGTCCTGTCCCTCCTGGCCACGCCTACGCTCTACTTCCTGCTCCAACACCGGGGCAGAGAATCCAGTCATCGGGAGGTGACGTCATGAGAAACGTCATGAGAAGAACCCGGTTCGCGCCCGTCCTGGCCGCGCTCGCAGCCGTGGGATGCGGCTCGCCGACACCGAGGGCCATGGAAGCAAGTCCCGACTCCTATCACGCCATTGCCGAGATCCCCATCGGAGGGGACGTGGGCTTCTGGGACTACCTCTCCCAGGACCCGGTGGCGCGCAAGCTCTACGTGACCCATGGCACCGGCGTTACCGTCATCGACATGGACCATGACGCGGTGGTGGGAGAGATCGACGATCTGCCGGGTGTGCACGGGTTCGCCGTGGCCCACGACCTGGGGAAGGGCTTCGCCAGCGACGGACGGGAGAACAAGGTGGCCGTCGTGGACCTGTCGACCCTCCAGGTGACGGACCGCGTGGATACCGGCGAGAACCCTGACGGGATCCTGTACGAGCCGGACCTGAAGGAGGTCTACGCGTTCAACGGACGCGGGCATTCAGCCACCGTCATCTCCGCCGAGTCCGGCGAGGTCTTGGCGACCATCCCCCTTCCGGGAAAGCCCGAGTTCGCCGTGTACGACCCCGAAGCCAAGATGATCTACAACAACATCGAGGACCAGAACGAGATCGTGGCCATCGATCCCGCGGCGCACGAGGTCGTGGCGACCTGGTCCATCGCACCTGGGGAAGCCGCTTCAGGGCTGGCCCTCGACGTGGCCCATCACCGTCTCTTCGCCGTTTGCGAGAACCATCTCATGGTCATGGTGGACAGCGAGACCGGACAGGTGGTGGACACGGCGGCCATCGGTGACGGGCCCGACGCGGCGCGCTTCGACCCTGCGACACAGCTCGCCTTCAGCTCCAACGGCGGGGACGGCACGGTGACCATCGTCCACGAGGACTCCCCGACGAAGCTCAGCGTGGTCCAGACCCTGGAGACGGCACGCTCCGCG
>JASFRY010000567.1:0-3230 GCA_050114675.1 Gemmatimonadota bacterium
ACCCTCTCGACACTCCATCAGTCGGGTTTGGGGGCGCTTTATCTCATGGCGCGAGACAAGATCCACCCGCTCTGGTACTCGGAGTTCATCCCCTTCCTTTTCCTCGTCTCAAGCATCTTCGCCGGGCTCTCGCTCGTCATCTTCGAAGGGTCCATCACCCACCGAGTGTTCCACCATCGGGTAGGCGCACAGCTTGGACGGTCGCATGACGACATTCTGGTCGGACTCGCCCGCATCTGTGCCGGCACCATGTTCGTGTACCTGTTCATGGAGCTCCTCGTCCTGGCCCACGGCCGGCATTGGTCGCTGCTGAGCACCGGGTGGGGCCTGTGGTACTTGCTGGAGGTCGTCGGCCTCGTAGCAGTGCCGGCCGGCCTGTTCGTCGTCGCGTATCGTCGCCGGAACCTCGGATTGGTGCGAGGAGCGGCAGCGATGACCCTGGTGGGGATCCTGCTGAACCGGCTCAACGTGTCCGTGATCGCGTTCAAGTGGTATGCGCCGAACCACTACGTCCCGAGTTGGGAGGAGGTCGTAGTGTCGCTGGCCGTGGTGAGCGCCGAGCTCTGGGTGTTCCGCTGGGTGGTGAACCGGATGCCCGTGCTGGCCACGGCGCAAGAGACGAGGCCTGGGCAAGGCGCCCAGGGAGCAATCCGGCTCGTCGCCTGAGGAGGTGGAGGAAACATGGACGTGGCGCCTCCGGACCTGTTCGCGACCAAGGGGATCGAGTACGTCCTGGTGATCGGCTACCTCGTCGTCCTCGTCGTCGTCTGGCGGCTCTTTGCAGAGCGGGTGTCGGTGACGACCCGTCAGCGTCGTGTGGGAGGTTGGTTCATCCTGCCCGACGAGTACTGCTTCCACCAGGGTCACAGCTGGGCGATCCCGGAAGAAGAGAACGTGGTGAAGGTGGGCATGGACGACTTCGCCCACAGGTTGCTGGGGAAGCCCGACGCAATCGAGCTACCGCCTCTGGGCACTCGCTTGTTGCAGGGCGAGCGCGGCTGGGCGATCAGGGTGGGCTCCACCACAGTGGATATGCTGTCCCCGGTGGAAGGTGAGGTGGTGGGGGTGAACTACGAAGTGGTGGACGCTCCCGGGATCCTCTGCTCGGATCCCTACGACCAGGGGTGGCTCCTGAGGGTCCAGGTGACGGATCGGAGGCGGAACGAAAAGAACCTCCTGTGCGGCGCCCTGGCCCGGGCGTGGCTGGAGGAGCAGCTCCGCGCCGTGCGGATCGACCTGGGTCTGGTTCTCCCTGAGCTCGGAACCGTCGAGGGATGTGATGGCTTCGCCCGGGCCGTGGCCCCCGACGACTGGCACGAGGTGGCCGGCGCCCTGTTGCTGAGCAGCGAGCCGGCGCGGCCGGCGATGCAGCCGGCGCGGCGGAGGGTCGGTGTGTTCAAGCTCCCGGAGCCGTACTGCTACCACCAAGGCCATACCTGGGCCGTCCCCGAAGAGGAGAATGTCGTGAGGGTCGGCATGGACCAGTTCGCGGGGTGGCTGCTCGGTCCCGTGTCAGGCCTCGAGATGCCCGAGGTGGGCCGCTACCTGTCGCAGGGCGAGACGGCATGGTCAATCAGAGTCGATTCGAAGTCGGTGGGCATGCTCTCGCCGGTAGAGGGCGAAGTGGTGGCAGTCAATCACTCGGTGGTGGAGTCCCCGGAGATCCTCTGCTCGGATCCCTACGGGCGAGGCTGGCTGCTGAAGGTCCGGGTTCCGGACCGAAGGCGAAGCCGGAAGAACCTCCTGTGCGGTGACGTGGCCCAGGCGTGGATGGAGCAGAACGTGCGCGAGATGCGTGCGCGAGCCGTGCCGACCTCGGCGTCGGCGTCGGGGCTGGCGGGAGGGCGCACGTCGACAGGGTGCGAGGGCTTTGCCCGAACGTTGGCACCCGAGCACTGGGAAGAGCTGGCGGGCGAGTTGTTGAAGAGCCGGGATTGAGCTGAGGAGGGAGCGAAACCCGCGTAGACGCCAATCAGAATCGCTGCCCGGAGAGGACGGATTCACCATGTCCGACCGAAGCGAAGGAAACGGGATCCTGTGGCCGCTCCTGGGGGGCACAGTGCTTGCGGCCTCACTTCTCAGCGGGATTCGAAGCGCCCCCGACGTGAATGCGGAGGTCGCCCGGCACGGAGATGAGCTATCGGCTTCCGCGATCTCCCAGGCTGGGGTGCCCGGAGCGCCGCTGGTCGACAGCTCGTCCTGGTCCCGGAGCTATGCCACCAGCCTCCATGCCACCGCTCAGGGCATGAAGACCTGGTATGACGAGGCCAACCTCGGCTTCGAGCACCTCACCGGCGTGCCGTACGAAGATCTCTCCTGCAAGAGTTGCCACGAGCCTCGCGCGACGGGGGGCTGCACATCCTGCCACGGTGAGACGAGCCCCCGCGTCGGTGCCCATGTGGATGCTTCTCTCGACGGCATCTGTGGAGGTTGCCACAGCCGTCAGGTGGCGGAGGCTGCCCACTACTCGGATGTCCACCGCGACCTGGGCATGGGCTGCCTGGCGTGCCACACCAAGGAAGACGTGATGGGGGATGGCCATTCCTACGCGTCCATGCTGGAGGATGGGGCCATCGATGCAGGGTGCAGCGGGGTTTGTCACCGCAACCTCTCGCAGAACCAGGCGCACGTCCTTCACGGGGAGACGGTGCACTGCAGTGCCTGCCACGTCCAGAGCGTGGTGAGCTGCTACAACTGCCACTTCGAGACCGAGCTCCAACTGGACCGGAAGGTCGCGTACGGGCAGCTGCGCGACTGGGTCTTCCTCATGAACCGGAACGGCAAGGTGCACGCAGCGAACTTCCAGGCGGTGAAGCACGGCGACCATACGTTCGTGGCCCTGGCTCCGTTCTACGCACACACGATCTCCCGTGAGGCCCGGGGATGCCTGGATTGCCACGGCAGCGTCGCGGTCAGGGACTACCTGGATGACGGGGTGATCGACGTCGCCTGGTGGGACGAAACCACCTCAGCGCTGGACCACGTGAAAGGAGTGGTACCCGTGCCCCCCGACTACCGAACCGCCCTTCGCTTCGACTTCGTGGACCTGGACCGGCCCGGCGGAACGGTCTGGTCCTTCCTGGAATCGGGCCCGGACAGCATACAGATCCTCTTCGGGGAGCCCCTGACCGAGGCTCAGATGGAGAGCCTGGCGTTGACGGCTCTGTGGCGGTCCCCGACGGAGGCCCCGCCTCGGTGAGGGAGGGACGGGCCGAAACAACCGCATGTGC
>JASFRY010000568.1:0-3221 GCA_050114675.1 Gemmatimonadota bacterium
CTCGAGGAGATCACGGTCACCACGCGCAACGGTGTCGAGACCGGTCGATCCGTCACGGCAAGCTACCACGCCCTCGTCGTGGGAGATCGGCTTCTCGTGTGCAAGAGTCGATCCGGTCCTCGCACGACCTTCGAAGGCTCACTGCTCCCCATGCCCCTCGAGCTGCAGCAGCAGCTCTTCCAGACCCCCGACATGCAGGAGATACGCCACCACTTCTATCCCTTCTATCTGAACGACGAGTCGTTTCGCGTTCCAGGGTACTGGGCGCTGGGCGTCCTCCTCATCTTCGGGTTTCTGCTCCTGAGGTATGGCCGCCCCGCCTGGAGGACCATGCAGGACCCGACGTCGCACCCGTTGATCGAGCGAGTGCAGGCCTGGGGCGACCCCATCGGTGTGGCCGCGGCCGCCCAGCGGGAGTCACGGTCGCCTCGTGTCAAGGGTCGAAATGGCTGGATCCTCTCGGACCAGTTCCTCATGCGGTCCACCTTCTTCACCTTCGATCTTCTTCGACTCTCTGACCTGCTCTGGGCCTACAAGAAGGTCACCAAACACAGCATCAACTTCATCCCGACGGGCAAGACTCACGAGGCGGTCCTGATCTGCTACGGCGGCGCGGCGACGGTCGAGGGCTCCGAGAAGACCGTGGACGAGGTCCTGGCCTTCGCCTGCGAGCGCACACCCTGGGCCGTCTTCGGCTTCACGAAGGACCTGGAGGGCGTCTTCAACGGCAGCACCGACGAGTTCTGTGCCGCTGTCGAGCAGCGAAAGATGGAGTGGTCGAAGGAGGACGCGGTTCCGGCAGGAGCCTAGGGACCCTCATCCCGACACGCCCGTCCCCTGGCTGACGGCCCCCGGGTCGCCATCCGAAAGACCAGCGCCTGCTACGTCGAGGCGAGCGTCTTGGCCAGGGCCTTCGCCCGCTCGGGGTAGGACTCGAGGAGGGCCTTCGCCCGCTCGGCCACCTGGGGTCCGGTGAAGCCGTAGTGCTTCATCAGCTCCTTGCCCGGGGCCGAGGCGCCGTAGCGGTTCTCGATGGCCACGACCTCGCCGAGAGGGCCCACGAAGCGGTGCCAGCCCTGGGGGACGGCGGCCTCCACCGCCATGCGGGCCCAGACATCGGGGGGAAGGACGGAGTCGCGGTAGGCCGGGTCCTGCTTCAGGAAGAGCTCCTGGCTCGGCATGCTGACGACGCGGACGCGCTCGGCGCCCACGATCTCCCGGGCCTCCAGGGCCACCGAGACCTCGGACCCTGTGGCGATGATCACCAGCTCGGGCGTGCCCTTGGCGTCGGCCAGGACGTAGGCGCCCTTCTCGACGCTCGCCGGACCCTCGAGGACAGGGACGCCCTGCCGGGTCAGAAGAAGGGCCACGGGACCCTTGGGGTGGACCATGGCGAAGCGCCACGCCGCCGCGGTCTCGTTGGCGTCGGCCGGTCGGATGACGGTGAGGTGGGGGATGGCGCGCAGGGCGGCCGCATGCTCCACGGGCTCGTGGGTGGGCCCGTCCTCGCCCACCCCGATGCTGTCGTGGGTGAAGACGTAGATGACGGGCAGCTCCATGAGGGACGCCAGACGCATGGCGGGGCGCATGTAGTCGGCGAACATGAGGAAGGTGGCCGTGAAGGGCCGGATTCCACCGTGGAGCGCCAGCCCGGAGGCAATGGCGCCCATGGCGTGCTCGCGCACGCCGAAGTGGACGTTGCGCCCGGCGTAGCCCCACTCCTCACCCACCGCGCCCTGCCGGTCGCCCTTCAGAGCCGGGTTCTGGAAGTCGCCCTCGCCCTTGAGGGCGGTGTTGGTGGACGGGTTCAGGTCGGCCGAGCCGCCGAACAGCTCGGGAACCCGACCGGCGAGGGCGTTGATGACGGCGCCCCCGGCCTTCCGCGTGGCCATGGGGCCGTCGTCGGCCTTGAAGCCCGGGATGTCGGCCTCCCAGCCGTCGGGCAGCTCTCCCGCCTGGGCCCGCTCGAACTCGGCGGCCAGGTCGGGGTGGGCCTTGCGGTAGGCCTCGAATCGGGCCCGCCAGTCGCTCTCCAGCGTCCGTCCCGCCTCGACCGCCTGGCGCATCCGGGCCAGGGCGTCCTCGGGGATGAAGAAGGGCTCCTCGGAGGGGTAGCCGAGGGCCTTCTTTGTCTCCTTCACCTCGTCGGCCTTCAGGGGGGAGCCGTGGACCCCGAAGGTGTCCTGCTTGGGGCTTCCGAAGCCGATGTGGGAGCGGACGACGATGAAGGAGGGCTTGTCGGCCACCTTCTTCGCCGCGGCCAGGGCCGCGTCCACGGCGTCCGGGTCGTTGCCGTTCTCCACGGTCTGCACGTGCCAGCCACAGGCCTCGAGGGTGCGTCCCATGTCCTGGGTGAAGGAGACGTCGGTCGCGGCCGCCAGGGAGATCCGGTTGGCGTCGTAAAGGATGGTCAGCTTGCCGAGGGCCAGATGTCCCGCCAGGGACGCCGCCTCCAGGGCCACGCCCTCCATGAGATCGCCGTCCCCGGCGAGGACGTAGGTGTGGTGATCGACGATGGTGTGGCCGGGGCGATTGAAGCGGGCGGCCAGGTGCGCCTCGGCCATGGCCATCCCCACGCCGTTGGCCACGCCCTGGCCCAGGGGGCCCGTTGTCGTCTCCACCCCCGGGGTGTCGCCGTGCTCGGGGTGTCCAGGTGTCCGGCTCTCCCACTGGCGGAAGCGCTTGATCTCCTCGAGGCAGGTCGTACCCGGTGAGGTGCAGCAGGCTGTAGAGGAGCATGGAGCCGTGGCCCGCCGAGAGGACGAAGCGGTCACGGTCCGCCCAGGCCGGATCCTTCGGGTTGTGCTTGAGGTGGCGCGACCACAGGGCCCAGGCCGCCGGGGCGGCGCCCAGGGGCAACCCCGGGTGACCCGAGTTGGCGTGGGTGACGGCGTCGATGGAGAGTGCGCGGATCGTGTTGACGCACAGCTGGTCGAGGGCGGGGTCGGTCATGGGCATGGAGATTCCTCACCTTTCGCCGGCGCGGCGGTGGCCAGCGACAAACGCGCATTATATCCGCCGTGGACCACCCGATTCCTCTTTACCCCTGGCCGTGCCCCGGCGTAGCCTCGACCTGACTGGCCACCCCGTGCGGCCACGGAGGCACACATGCAGTCCCTGAACACGATCGTCAGCGAGGAGTCGCTCAGGGTCCCGGATTTTCACCTCGACCACTTCCAGGGCCGCGTGCTGGAGGAGCTGCACCTCGAGTTCTTCTTCGA
>JASFRY010000569.1:0-3216 GCA_050114675.1 Gemmatimonadota bacterium
CCGGGTCCGCTCGAGCTGCCCTGCCACGCGGAAGAGCGTGTCCTCGGCACCGAAGCGCCCCACCAGGTGGACTCCGACGGGAAGGCCTTCGGCGTTCCAGTGGAGGGGGACGGACATGGCCGGTTGGCCCGTCACGTTGAACACCGGCGTCCACGGGATGAAGGTGAAGGCGTCCTCCGCGACCTCGTCGAGGAGGCCCACGGCTTTCACCAGGCGTCCCGAACCGAAGAGGCCCAGGATCGAGAGGAGCCGACGCTCCCGATCGGTGGGCCCCAGGGTGCCGATCCGGGGAGGAGGGGACGCCAGCGTGGGCGTGAGCAGGAGGTCCCAGCGCTCGAAGAAGGGGCCCACGTGCCGGCCCACGCGGTCCAGCGTGCGCAGCGCCGTGGCGTACTCCCGGGCGCTGAAGGCGTCGGCCAGGAGCCCCAACGCCCAGGAGGGACCTTCTACGTCACTCCTCCGGACGCTCCGCCCGGTCCGCGTGCGGAAGTCCTGGAGGTCGGCGCCCAGCTCCGCGGCCACCATGGTGAGAAAGGCCCGGCTGAAGGCGTGGCCGTCCACGGTGGGGCTGGCCTCGACCACCTCGTGGCCCAGCTCCTCGAGGAGGGAAGCCGCGTCCTCCACGGCCGCCCGGCAGTCGGGCGCCACCTGGGCGTTCAGGAGCGGCTCGGCCGTGAAGGCGATGCGCAGCCGCTCCGGATCCCGCTCCACCTCGGCGAGGTACGGACCTGCCGGAGGGGGGATCTCGAACGGCGCGCCCGCATCGGGTCCCAGGGTGGCGTCGAGCATGGCTGCCGAGTCGCGTACCGAGCGGGTCAGCACGTGCTCCACGGCCGAGCCGCGCCAGAGCAGCCCGTCGTCGGGCCCCGTGGGCGTCCTCCCCCGGCTGGGCTTGAGGCCGAAGAGGCCACAGCATGAAGCCGGGATTCGTATCGATCCGCCGCCGTCCCCTCCACCCGCCATGGGCACGATGCCCGAGGCCACGGCGGCCGCCGACCCGCCGCTCGATCCTCCCGGCGTGCGCTCCGTGTCCCAGGGGTTGTGACACGGTCCCCAGAGGTCCGGCTCGGTGACGGGCACCAGCCCGAACTCCGGAGCGTTGGTCTTGCCCATGACGACGAGCCCCGCCGCCTTGACCCGGCGGGCCAGCTCCGAGTCGTGGTCGGCCACCACGTCCTGGAGGAGCGCGCTCCCGGCGCTGGTCGGGTGCCCGGCATACTGGGTCGTCAGGTCCTTGGCGAGGAAGGGCACGCCGGAGAAGGGGCCGCCCGGAGGGTCGGCGGCCACCTGCCTGGCGTCGTCCTCCATGGAGTGGACCACGGCGTTGAGGACGGGGTCGAGGCGCGTCACCCGCTCCAGGGCCACGTCCAGAAGCTCGGTGGCGGTGACCTGACCCTGGCGGACCAGGCTCGCCAGGCCCAGGGCATCGTGTCGGAGGTATTCGTCGTGGGTCATGGTGTGCCGTAGCGGTCGTATCGGACTCAGCCGCCCAGCGACGCTTCCAGGTCCTGGAGCATCTGACGGGACGGCGCGTGATTCGGGCGGAACTCCACGGCGCGGCGTGCATGGGGCAGGGCGTCGGCGGGGCGTCCCAGGAGGATATAGACCCGGGCCAGCTCGAACTGTGCCGGTCCCAGCCCCGGGTTCGCGTCCACGGCCCGGCGGTACCATTCCGCGGCGCCCTCCAGGTCGTCGGCGCGCTGGTGGAGGTTGCCCAGGTTGAAGAGGGCCACCGCCTCGTGTGGATCGAGCTGCAGCGCCCGCTCATACGCCGCCTCCGCGCCGGCCGCGTCTCCCATCCCGCTCAGCGCGATGCCCAGGTTCACCCACCCCAGGGGATTCGCCGGACGCACGGCGAGGCTCTCCCGCAGAAGCTGGGCCCCCTGCGCGTAGTTGCCGCTCCCGTTGTCGAGGAGGGCACGGGCCTCCAGGACGCGGGGGTCCCCCGGACGGATCTCCAGCGCCTTGCGGTAGGCCGCGTCGCTCACGGCGACGTCCCCCTTCTTGCGGGCCTGGTCCCCCAGGAACCCGAGGGACAGGGCCCAGCGTCCCCGGAGGGCCTGGTCGTCCGTCGTCGAGTCCAGGGCCTGCACCAGGATCCGCCGTACCGCCGGATCGTCGCCCCGCGTCCAATGGAGCGACGCCAGGGCCAGGGCCCGCACGTCCAGGTCCGGATTGGCCGTGAGGGCTTCCAGGCCCTCCACCACCGTATCGGGGAGGGTAGGGTCGTCGGGCTTCAGGTAGCCGGTGAGGAGCCGGCTCAGCGCCTGGAACTGGATGAGCGGGTCCGTCTCCTCCGGGTGGACGAGAAGCGCGGTCGCTTCCGTCACGTTGCGGGCCTTGAGCTCGTCCACTTGCCCCTGCACCAGAGGCCGATGGGGCCGGAGCTCTCCCCACCAGGCCCTGGCCTCGGATTGAAGCTCGAGCGCCGAGCGGTCCTCGTGGCACTGGGCGCACCCGTCCGTGATCCCCAGGTCTCCGTCGAAGACGGGGCGGGGGATGGCGATGGTGTGATCCGAGCGGGCGAAGCGGATCTCCGGCCCCACCTCGGGATGCTGGAGGTAGGGCATGTGGCACGACACGCAGCGGCTGGCCTCGGAGCCCGCCGCATGGTGGGTATGGGCCTCCACGTCCACCAGCTTGGACGGGTGGCACGAGGTGCACTGCCCGTCGTCGTAGGGGGAGTCGAGCGGGCGCTTGTTCGTGTCCCAGTAGCCCTGGCCGTGGGGCTCATGGCAGCTCACACAGTCCATGGGGCCCTGGAGGTAGCAGGCGCTGGCCAGGTGGTTGGCCTGATACGCGAAGGTGCGCACGCGCCCGTCGGCCAGGTACGGCTGGTCCCCCAGCACGGGGAACTTGAGGGCGTAGTAGTCCTGGAGCCGCTCGCCGGGCAGGTAGCCCTCCTGCACCACGTCCTTGAGGGCGTGGCACTGGAAGCAGACGCCCAGCGACGCGTCCTTGCCCCGGTACGCCAGAGACGTGAGCCCGATGTCCCGCCCCCGGGCGCCGTCCTGCGCCCACGCCACGTGCTTCCGCCCCGGTCCGTGGCACGATTCGCAGTTGACCTGGAGGGTCGTGTACTCGGTGTGGTAGGCTCGTGCCTCCGGGTCCAGCTTCGTCTGGATCTGGCTCCCGTGGCATTCCTGGCAGTTGGCATACCGCTCCACCGTGCCGATGGGCCGGATGGGCGGCCAGTCCCCGCAGTCGGCCAGGTTC
>JASFRY010000570.1:0-3201 GCA_050114675.1 Gemmatimonadota bacterium
GCGCTGGTCCAGGGCTACCTGGACAGGATCGAGGCCTACGACCAGCAGGGCCCGACCCTCAACACCATTCAGCACCTCAACGAGCGCGCGCTGACCCTGGCGGACTCCCTGGACGGAGTCTTCCGCACGCGGGGGATGGCCGGCCCGCTGCACTGCGTGCCGGTCCTACTCAAGGACCAGGTGGAGACCAGCGACATGCCCACGTCCTACGGGTCGGTGCTCTTCCAGGACTTCGTGCCCCTCCGCAATGCCACCATCGTCGAGCGCCTGCGCGACGCGGGCGCCATCATCCTGGCCAAGACCACCATGGGAGAGTTCGCGTCCCGGTACGTGGGCTCGGCCTACGGGATCATCAGGAACGCCTATGACCCCCGTCGCAATCCCAGCGGGTCTTCGGGGGGCACGGGCTCGGGCATCGCGGCCAACTTCGGCCTCGTGGGCATCGGGGAGGATACGAGCGGCTCCGTGCGGGGACCCGCCTCAGTGTCGAGCCTCGTGGGGCTGCGGCCCACCCTGGAGCTGGTGAGCCGCCACGGCCTCATGCCCGCCAACCCCACCCAGGACACCATGGGACCCATGACCCGCACGGTGATGGACGCGGCCATGGTCATGGACGTCATCGCCGGCTACGACCCCGACGACCCGGTGACCGCACGGTCCGTGGGTCGCTTACCTGACAGCTACGCCGCAGGGCTGTCGAGCGACGGCCTGCGCGGAGCGCGCATCGGCGTGGTGCGGGAGCCCATGGACCCGGCCGCCGACCCCACCTCCGAGGATTTCAAGGAGGTGAAGGCGGTGGTCGATGGCGCCATCGAGGAGCTCCGGTCGCTGGGCGCCGAGGTGGTGGACCCCTTGGAGCTTCCCGGCCTCGTCCCCCTGGTCCGTGATGGGATCTCCAATTCCTGGGAGACCGAGGAGGCCACCGATGCGTACCTGGCCCAGCATCCCAACGCCCCGTATTCCACCCTGGCGGCCATCCTCCTGACGGGTAGGGTGAATCCGTGGAGGGCCCGCGGACTCATGGGCGTGATGGGGAAGACCACGAACGACCCGGGCTACCTGGGGCTCCTGAAGGCGCGCGCGGCGCTCCGGCAGCTGATCTTGAAAGCCATGGCGGACCTCGACCTGGACGCCATCGTCTATCCGACGTTCACCGACCAGACCACGCTCATCGCGGCCGACGTCCTCACCAATCCGGCTCCCCGGGACGGGTACGGCCTGGGTGACAATCGTGGCCTGAGCCCGGCCACGGGGTTCCCCGCCCTCACCGTACCGGCGGGGTTCACCCGCGAGGATCTGCCGGTGGGGCTCGAGTTCCTGGGGCGCCCCTTCAGCGAGAAGGACCTGCTGGATCTTGGGTACGCATTCGAGCAGGGGACCCACCATCGGCACCCGCCGGCGACGACGCCGGCCCTGAACGGGGGATCCTGAGCGAGACCCCGCAGAGGGCGGGCGGACTGGCGGGTGCGCAGGTGACGTGAGAATCTGATGGGGCGCGGCCCTCCCGCCGCTGCATTCGGATCCTGCAGGAGGACACCCCCATGAGGTCCCTCGTCGTCGGCCTGGCGGTCGCGTTCCTGTCCATACGGCCCGGCGCCGTACCTGCCCAGACCGCTTCGTTCCCCGGGCTGGGCTCGCTGAGCATGGCCACCTCGGCCCGGTCGGACTCGGCGCAAAGCGCCTTCCTTCGCGGCGTGATGCTTCTGCACCTCTTCGAGTACTCGAGGGCCCGGGAGGCATTCGGGACCGCGGAGCGGGTGGAGCCCGATTTCGCCATGGCCTACTGGGGCGAGGCCATGACGTACACCCACCCGGTCTGGGACGAGCAGGACCTGCAGGCGGCACGGTCGGTGCTGGCCCGCCTGGGGCCCACGCCGGATGCCCGGATCGCCAAGGCCCCCACAGCCAGGGAGAAGGCGTACCTCACGTCGCTGGAGATCCTGTACGGGAGCGGACCCAAGGCGCGTCGTGACACCCTCTATTCCCGCTCCCTCGAGCAGCTGGTCGCCGACTACCCGGAGGACAACCAGGCCCACCTCTTCTACGCCCTTTCGCTCCTGGGTCTGAGCCAGGGTGTTCGCAACGTCCCCACGTACCTGCGCGCCGCCGCCATCGCCGACAGCGCCCTGGCTCGGGAGCCCCACAATCCGGGCGCAGCCCACTACCTCATCCACGGAGTGGACGATCCGGAGCACGCGGAGCAGGGTCTGGCAGCGGCGCGCGAGCTCCTCGAGACGGCCACGGACGCGGGCCACGGGCAGCACATGGCGTCCCATATCTTCATGGCCCTGGGGATGTGGGACGAGGTCGTGGCCGCCAACGAGAATGCCGTTCGGGTCGTGAGCGAGCAGGCGGCTGCGGCCGGTCGGCCGCCGGTGGTATGCGGCCACTATCCCAGCTGGCTGGAGTACGGCTATCTGGCGCAGGGCCGCGTCTCGCGTGCCCGGGAGGTGCTGAAGGCGTGTCACGAGCGCGCGTCGGCCGCGCGGGCCGGTTCTGCCGGTGCCGACCCCGACAACTCGACGGTGGGCTCCTACACCATGATGTGGGCACGCTACCTCCTGGACACCGGCGCCTGGGAGGGGGAGGTCGCACGGTGGAGCGTCGGGACGGGCCAGAACCCGTACGCCGCGCTCACCGCGGCATTCCTCGAGGGCTTCGGCGCGGCCAGGGCAGGAAAGATGCAGGCCCTCGTGGCGGCCCGGAGCCGGTTCGACGAAGCGGCCCGTCAGATCCGCAACGAAGCGGACGACGACCCCGGCACGGGCGAGTTCCTCAAGAGGGTCCGGGTCCTGGCGTCGGAGATGGACGGTCTCGCTCGAGCTGCGTCAGGCGATGGGGCCGGCGCAGTGGATGCCTTGCGGCGCGCTGCGGCCACCGAGGACTCCATGGCGTTCGCCTTCGGCCCTCCGTTCGTGGACAAGCCCGCCCACGAGCTCCTGGGCGAGGCGCTTCTGGACCGGGGCCGGCCCGGGCAGGCGCGGGAGGCGTTCGAGGCGGCTCTGGCCCGCGCTCGCAACCGGCCTCGCTCCCTCCTGGGTCTCGCCCGAGCCTCGGCAGCGGATGGTGACATCGACGGAGCGACGAAGGCATACCGCGAGCTTGTGGACATCTGGCACGCCGCCGACGCCGACCTTCCCGGGCTCCTGGAAGTCCGGGACTTCCTCGCCTCCCACGCCCCGTCCAGTGGTGGCCACTCCC
>JASFRY010000571.1:0-3190 GCA_050114675.1 Gemmatimonadota bacterium
CATCGCCCTGAATCCGGCCGACGACCCCAACGACGACCGGGACGACTTCCTGAGGGGCACGGGCCGGTCGTGGGGCGCGGACCTCCTGGTCCGGAAGGAGCAGGGCACGGTGAACGGATGGCTCGCCATATCGTTCCTCAAGGCGCGGCGCACCTTTCCCGACGCCTTCTCCCCCGAGGATCCCCCGCCCCAGGTAACCTACCCGCCCATCTTCGACCGCCGGCTGGACGTGGACCTGGTGATGCGCTATCCCCTGCCGTGGGGGTGGGAGGGCGGCTTGCGCTGGAACGTGGGCACCGGCACACCCTACACCCGGGCGGTGGGCGCCTACGCCACCTACTCTCCCCGATTCGTGGAGGACGAAGGCCGTCTGCGGTGGGCCGGCGCCGACGACACCACCGACAACCTGGGCGGCTACGCCGTCTACCTGGGGGGACGCAACGCGTCGCGCTATCCCACCTATCACCGCCTCGATCTCAGCGCGCGCAAGACCATCCGGAAGTCGTGGGGGAGCCTGGTCCCCTACGTGGACCTCCTGAACATGTACAACCGGAAGAACGTCCTCTTCTACTTCTATCAGTACAGCGAGGACCCTCCGGTGCGCTCGGGCATCTCCATGTTTCCCCTCCTCCCCACCTTCGGCCTGGAGGTCCACTTCTGATGCGCAGCGGCGTGCGCGGCCAGGGGTGGGCCCGGTGGCGGGCCCCACGGCGGGTAGCGGTGGCGGTGGTGCTCCTCGCGGCCTCGGCGGGATGCTCTCTCGAGGAGGTCACGCTGGTGGAGGCGCAGGACGCCGTGGTCGCCGAGGTCTACATACAGCTCAACCCGGGTGTGGCCGGGGCCAACCGGGTCACGGCGTTCCTCCACAGGACCCTGGACTCAGGCAGCCCGTCGTCCCGGCCCGTGCCCGGTGCCCATGTGGTCGTCACCCGGTCCGACGGATTCTCCCTGGAGTTGGGGGGCACCACCCTGGAGACGTGCGTGACGGTGACGCCGGTAGAAGGCACGGGCACCTGCTACTGGTCGGTCCCCGAGGCCGCCGGGCGCATCCAGCCCGGGGACCGACTCACGGTGCGCATCGAGCTGCCCGACGGAGGGTTGCTCCAGGGCACCACCACGGTCCCCGGCGCCTTCGACCTCCTGTCGGGCGCCAGCACCATATGCGCCGTGGCGCCGGAGACGCCGCTGGAGGTTCGGTGGACCCGCTCGGCGGGAGCGTGGGCCTATGTCAACGAGACCCTCATCTCCGGGCTCCGGGACGCCCTGGCGCCCCGGGGGATCACCGTGGACGAAGATCCGCTGTATCTCCTGGGCATCTCGGTCTCGTCCGCCGATACCACCGTGGTCTTCCCCGGGGAGTTCGGCGTCTTCGACCGCTTCGAGCTGGACCAGGCGCTGGCGCTCGAGCTCCAGAAGGGTCTGCCGTCGGGCACCAACGCCAAGGTGACCATCACGGCGGGAGATCGGAACTACGTGAACTGGATCCGGGGCGGGAACTTCAACCCGTCGGGCCAGATCCGCATTCCGAGCCTGCGGGGGGACGGCACCGGGGTCTTCGCCGCCACCGTCTCCCGGAGCTTCCGGGTGCTGGCGCTCCCCGAAGGCGTCAGCCCCACCATCCCCCGCTGCACGCCCTGAGGCGCCGGGTCACGACCCGGTCGTGGCCGCCTGGCGTTCGGCGAGGAGCCCGCGCAGTCGAGCCACGACCAGGTCCACGGCCACGCGGTTGTATCCGCCCTCGGGCACGATGAGATCGGCGTGTCGCTTGCTGGGCTCCACGAACTCCAGGTGCATGGGACGCACCGTGTTCTCGTACTGGGCGATGACCGAGTCGGCGGTGCGGCCCCGCTTCACCACGTCCCTCCGGATGCGGCGAAGCAGCCGCAGATCCGCGTCCGTGTCCACGTATACCTTGAGGTCCATGGCATCGCGCAGGCGGGCGTCCGCCAGCACGAGGATCCCGTCCAGGATCACCACCGACGTGGGGTGCACCCGCTCGGTCTCGGGCCTGCGCGTGTGGGTGGCGAAGTCGTACGTGGGCACGTCCACGGCCTCGCCCCGGAGCAGCTGGTGCACGTGCTCCACCATGAGCTCGGTCTCCAGGCTGTCGGGGTGGTCGAAGTTCACGCCGACACGCTCGCTGAACTCCACGTGGGAGAGGTCCCGGTAGTAGGCGTCGTGATGGAGCACGCAGGTCATGTCGTTCTCCAGGATGCGGCGCACCTCCCGAACCACCGTGGACTTCCCGGAGCCGCTTCCCCCCGCCACCCCCAGAACCACAGAACGCGAAGAGTCCACCTTGTCAGCCCTCCTCGTGAACCACGTAGATGAGGCGGGCCACCTCCCGGGGTACGACGTGCGCGTTTCCCGCCCCGTCCACGACGCGGACGGTCACCTCGCCGACCGTCCCGGGCGCCGGTCCCACCCTCACTCGGGCCCCGGGCATGAGACCCGCGGCTTCCATGGAGCGCAGCACCTCCGGATCGTGGTCGCGCACCGCGCGGATGCGCAGCACCGTGCCCGGCTCGGCCTCGGCGAGGGTACAGAAGTCCGTAACCTCGATCTCACCGCCCCGGGTGGGGATGGGCGCCCCGTGGGGATCATGGCTCGGGAACTGGAGGGCCGATGCCATCTGCTCCACCAGGTGGTCCGAAGCGGCATGCTCCAGGCGCTCGGCCTCCTCGTGCACGTCCTCCCAGGCATAGCCGAGACGCTCGCAGAGGTAGGTCTCGATGATGCGGTGGCGCCGCAGCACCTTCAGGGCTTCCCGGTAGCCCCGGTCCGTGAGGCGCACGCCCCGGTAGGGCGCGTGCTCCAACAGGCCGGATTCGGCCATCCGCTTGATCATTCCCGTCACCGATGCCGGCTGGACGGCCAACACTTCGGCGATGGCGCTCGTCGTGGCGATGGCGCCCTGCTCGGAAATGCCGTAGATGGCCTTGAGGTAGTCCTCGACGGATCGTGAGAGCCCCGGCCTGGCTGGTGTCATGGGGGTGAAGCTAGGCCCGGGTGCGCGACCCGTCGACCCTGTTGTCCCGGCCGGCCTGTTTCGGATAAACCCACTTTCAGGTATCATGGCTGCACTGCAGGATGCGCATGCCCGGGGCTCCCCGGGGGCCGTCCTCGCTCGAGCTACCCCAACCGGTGAGCATGCAGATTCCCTCGCTCGGTCAAACCCTGCGTCCCCCCA
>JASFRY010000572.1:0-3177 GCA_050114675.1 Gemmatimonadota bacterium
GGGCGCCATCCCCCGGGGACCCGCCTCCGGCTCCCCGAACACCTCCTCGATGGCGTCGGCCACCCGGGCGCGTGCCTTCCTCCCCTTGGGGTGGGGGAGCTCCCGGCGGATGCGTCCCTTGCGGATAAGGTACACGCGGTCGTCTCCCCGGAAGCCGGGCACGCGGTAGACGAAGCTCAGGTCCTCCACCCGTCCGCGGAACGCCACCATCTCGTCGCGGAAGCGGCGCAGGCGCTCCAGGCGGTCCCGGAGCAGCCCGGCGTACTCGAAGTCCATGCGGGCGGCGGCCTCGCCCATGCGCGTCTCCAGGTCACGGAGGGGCGCCTCGGCCCGGCCCTCCAGGAAGCGGCGCGCCGTCTCCACGGCGGCGGCGTACTCGGCGACGGTGGGCCGGCCGCAGCAGGGGGCCAGGCAGGTGCGCAGGTCGGCGCGGAGGCAGCGGGGCGGGCGGCCCCCGGCGAACATCTCGAGCTGGTCGTCGAAGAAGACGGGGGTGGTGGCGGGACAGTCCCGGAGGCCCAGGATGTGGCTCAGCTCGCGCACCGTATGCGCCAGCGCGCCCACCCGGGGGAAGGGGCCGTAGTAGGTGGCGCCGTCCTCCACCACCCGGGTCACGGGGAGGACCCGGGGCGCCGGCTCGGCGGTGACCTTCACGAAGGCGTAGATCCTCCGGCGGCGGTGCTGGACGTTGAAGCGGGGCTGCCGTCCCTGGATGAGCTTCATCTCGTGGACCAGCGCCGCGAACTCGTTGGGGATGTACTCCCACTCGATGCGCGACGCCTCGCGGATGAGCTCCCACGCCTTCTCGCCCCTGGGCGCGCGGAAGTAGGAGAGGAGGCGCGTGCGCACGCGCACGGACTTGCCCACGTACAGGAGCTCGCGGCCCGGACCGTACATGCGGTAGACCCCGGGCCGGTTCTCGGCCTTGGCGCGGACGTGCTCGCGGAGGGCGGGGTTGGCGTGCATGGAACGGGAAGGTGGGGACGCTTTCGCTTTTCCTTCGGGAAGATAGAGGAGGGGCGGGAGGATGGCTACGTCGCCGGTCAATATGCACGATCGTGCAGATAGATTGTTCCGGCGGCCGTGAGGGCCGTGGAGGCCACGTAATATGCACGTGCGTGCAGATATTGTTGCGTTCTGGTCCAGAAACCTCGAAATTGTCCAAGATATGCACGATCAATTAGATCGCGGGGCGAGCTCATGACCGGATGGGACCCGACAGGCGGTGAGGAAGGCGCACCGGGGCTCCCTGCGCGCGTGGCATCCCTCGCCCACGCCGTGGCCCGGCGCCGGAAGGAACTGGGCCTGCGCCAGACGGAGCTGGCCGACCTGGCGGGCTGCTCGGAACGGTTCATCCACACCCTCGAGCACGGGAAGACCAGCGTCAGGCTGGACAAGGTCCTGGACGTTCTCGAGGTCCTGGGCCTGGGGCTGGCCGTGGTCCCGGGCCAGGGCCGGATCGCCGGTTCGGGGGACGTCCAGCCCCGGCGGGGTGAAGCGCCATGAGGGCTCTCGACCAGCTCCGGACCGTGGAGCGTGCATGGGTCTTCAAGGGGAGGATACGGGCTGGGAGCCTGGAGCGCCGCAGGGACGCGGTGGTCTTTTTGTACGACGAGGGCTACCTGGAGGAAGGCGGCCCCGCTGTGGCCACGACCCTCCCCGTGTCGCAGGAACCCGTCGTGACACATGCCCCCGGTGCCCTCCCTCCCTTCTTCTCCGGCCTGCTCCCCGAGGGCCGGCGCCTCTCGGCGCTGAGGTCGGCGACCAAGACTTCCGCGGACGACGAGCTGACGCTGCTCCTCGCGGTGGGGGGCGACACCGTGGGGGACGTGGAGGTCCTCCCGGAAGGCGACGAGCCCGCGGAGGTCGAGCCGCGCATAGCGGTGGAGGAGTGGAGCGAAGTCCGGTTCGCCGCGCTCCTCCCGACGGCGGCGGGGGGGACGCAGGAGGGGGTCGATCGGGTGGCGATCCCCGGCGTCCAGGACAAGGTGTCGGCACGCATGATCAACCTGCCCGTGGCGCATCGGAACGCCCGCTTCATGCTCAAGCTCGACCCCCCCGAGTTTCCCCATCTCGTGGCGAACGAGGCCTTCTTCATGGAGGCCGCCCGGCGCTCCGGGCTCGACTGCGCCGAGGCCGAGGTCGTCCACGACGCCGAGGGCGCGCCGGGCCTCCTGGTCCGGCGGTTCGACCGCGTGTCGGACGGCGAGGGCCGCCTGACCCTGTTGGCGCAGGAGGATGCGTGTCAGGTGCTGGGCCGGTATCCCGCGGACAAGTACCGCCTCGGCACCGAAGAAGTCGTGCAGGGGTTGGCGGCGGTCTGCCGGGCCAGGCCCGTGGCCGCGCTCGCCCTGCTCGAGCAGCTCGCCTTCGCCTACCTGTCGTGCAACGGTGACGCCCACGCGAAGAACTTCTCCGTGCTGCGCCTTCCCGCTGGAGAGTGGCGCGTGACGCCGGCCTACGATCTCCCGTCGTCCTACCCTTATGGCGACAGCACCATGGCGCTGACGCTCAACGGCCGTGACCGGGAAGACATCGGTCGCGAAGACTTCCTTGCCCTGGGACGGACGGTGGGACTCCGGCCGCGTGCCGTGGAACGCGCCCTCGACGAGCTGTGCGAGCGCGTCGAGCTCTGGATCGACGACCTGGCCGCCCTTCCCTTCGACCCGGGGCGTCTCCACAAGCTGCGCCGTGCGGTGGAGTACCGGAGGCACCGACTGGCGTAGGGGACGGCGCCGATCCCGCCCGGCCCGTCTTCGCATTGCCCCGGCCCTTCGGTCCCTCTAACGTCGGTCATGAACGGACCCGTCCGCGGCAAGATCATCCGCGATCCCCTCTGGAACACCATCCGGCTGGACCCCACCGCGCTCCGCATCGTGGACACGGCGGAGTTCCAGCGTCTCCGCTACATCCGGCAGCTGGGGCTGGCCCACCTGGTCTATCCCGGCGCCACCCACACCCGCTTCGACCATGCCCTGGGCGTCTACCATCTGACGGTGACGGCGCTGCGGCACCTGAGGGAGCGGGGGGGCGTGCCGCCGGAGGTGTGGGAGGGCGAGGAGCTCGTGCCCTACGCCGCGCTCCTCCACGACATCGGGCACTATGCCTTCAGCCACGCGCTGGAGGAGTTGGAGGGCGATCTGCCCGCCGACCACGAGGACGTGAGCCGCCTCTTCT
>JASFRY010000573.1:0-3172 GCA_050114675.1 Gemmatimonadota bacterium
GGGCGCCTCTCTTTTTCCCTCGGTATTTCCCTTGGTCCCCAGCCCTCGGCAAGCGCCTCAGCCGGCCAGCTGCTCCCGGAAGAACGCCCTGCCGTGCCAGCGGTCCCGCGCCGGACCCTCCAGGCCCCTTCGCCGGAACGCGTCCAGGCGGGTCACCGACGTGTCGAAGACAGGGGTATCGGGGTCGACCGCGCCATCCCGGGCCAGGGTCCTGAACTCGGCCCTGGTCACCGTCCGGACGGCATCCCCCTCCCGATACCACACCGGAGCGTGATCCACCAGCCCCACGGAAAGCTGGTCGGCCAACCCTTCGAGCCGGTTCACCAGGGCATCGATGGAGCATCCCGAGGGCCGGGAAGCGTCCTCGTCCACGCCCACCACCAGGAACTGGTCCTCCACGAGCTCGCGGCCACACCGGAGGGGGGTTCCGTGGGCCGCCCATCCGTCGAGGAATGCGTCCACCTCTCCCAGGAGGGCGCCGACCTCGCCGGGCGTCAGGCGGCGTGTTGCGGGAAAGACCCAGACGCGTCCGTGGTCGGGGAGCGTGTGGAAGTCGACTCGGGGCATGCTGACCTCTTCGTGGCTGCGCGCGTCCGTCTCTTCAGGCGACGGGCGTCTCGTCCATCCCCGCAGCGCCCGCGATGGCGCCCTTCGGTGGGGACTTGTCCAGGAGAACGGCTACCCACCGGAGGTCCTGTGTGTTCTCCAGCCAGATCTTCACCACCACGGTGAGGGGCACCGACAGGAGGGCGCCCAGGGGGCCCCAGGCCCATCCCCAGAACAGGAGGGAGAGGATCACCACCAGGGTGGACAATCCCAGGCGGCGTCCCATGAGGTTGGGCTCCAGGATGTTGCCGAACACCGTGTTCACCACCACGTACCCACCGGTCACGGCGAGGGCGTGGGGGAGCGTCCCGTGGAGGATGATGCTGAGGAGCACCGCCGGCACCGCGGCGATGATGGAGCCCACCGTGGGCACGTAGTTCAGCACGAAGGCCATGAGCCCCAGCAGCACGGGGAAGTCCAGATCCATGACGTAGCACCAGGCGCCCAGGATGAGGCCGGTGGCCAGGGAGATCACGGTCTTGATGCCCAGGTAGGTCTGGATCTCGCCCACGACCTTCTCCAGGCGCCGCTCGTCACCGACCTCCTCGCCGAAGAGGAAGCGCATCTTGGCCGGGAACACGGTGGCCTCGCCAAGCATGAAGATCGTGATGAGGAAGACCAGGAAGGTGGTGGACACGAACTGGGCGATACGCCCCACGGCGCTCCCGGCGAAGTCCACCACCGCAGCCGGGTTGATGAGATCGGTGGTGACATAATTGCCCATGTTCAGGCCGATCCGCTCCTCGATGTCCCGCATCCACGACTCCTGCAGGTTCTGGAGGCGCACGGCGTAGCGGGGAAGCTGGACCTGGAACTCGGACAGGGACTGGCTGGCCAGGAGGATGACGAGGCTGAACACGCCCACCACGACGAGCATGGTGATGCCGATGGCCAGTGCTGCAGGGACCTTCCGGTGCTGCAGGAAGATCATGATCGGGAGGCTCAGGACCGCGAGAAAAAGAGCCAGCGAGGACGGCAGCAGAATGGGAGCGGCGTACTTGAGCCCGTACACCACCACCACCAGGGACGCCATGAAGAAGAGGAACCGGGCGCCCGGGTTCTGTTCCGTGCGGTCGAAGATCATGGAGGAGTCCGTGCTGGGAGCCGGACAGGCTTCCGGAAACGTGTCCGCCGTCGATTGTGAGCCCGCCGCGGATCGCGCCGAAGATTACCCCGTTCCGCCCCGATGTGCCATATGGGGCCCCAACGGCGGCTTCGTTACCTTCCGTCCATGGCGCCCCAGGATCCCTTCCCCATCCCCGACTCCGACGAGGAGCTCCTCGCCCAATGCCGCGTGGAGACCTTTCGGGCCGGCGGCCCGGGCGGCCAGCACCAGAACACGACGGAGAGTGGTGTTCGCCTGGTGCACCTTCCCACGGGAACGCGCGTCGTGGCGCGCGACGAGCGGAGCCAGCACAGGAACCGCCAGCTGGCCCTCGAGCGACTGCGTGCCCGCCTGGAGCGACGCAACCGGCGCGCCCAGCCTCGCATTCCCACCAAGGTGCCCCGGAAGGAGAAGCGCCGGCGGCTCGAGGAGAAGCGGAGGCGCTCGGAGCTGAAGCGGAAACGCCGCCCACCCGACCCCGACAGGGACTGAGGACGGGCTCCGGCCGCGGGTTTCCCCACCGTGAGCCGTGGCGTAGACTTTCGTCTGCCGGAGGTGCTCCACTCCGTCCCCGGCGCGCCGGCCCACTTGGCGAGGAACCATGCCCGAAGAGAACCGCCTCCGCGTGCTGCTCATCGATGACGACGAGGCCGCGTTTCTGCTGACGCGCGCCATCATGGACCAGATCCCTTCCGCCAGGTTCGAGCTCGACTTCGCCCGCACCTTCGAGGAAGGGACCCGGGCCATCTCGAAGAACGCCCACGACGTCTACCTCGTGGACTACCTCATCGGCGACGCGTCCGGGATCGAGCTGGTGCGCCGCGCCCGGGCCGCCCGGAACCGGGCCCCCATGATCCTCCTCACGGGCAAGGGCCGCTACGAGGTGGACGTGGAGGCCATGGAAGCCGGGGTCTCCGACTACCTGGAGAAGTCCAAGGTCGACCCGGAGCTCCTGGAGCGCACCATCCGGTACGCCGTGGAGCGGACCCGCGCCGAGGAGGCACTGCGGGAGAGCGAGGCCCGGCACCGGTCCATGTTCGACCACCTCCCCATCGGGCTGTACCGAACCACCGTGGAGGGGGCGTTGGTGGACGCCAATCCGGCGCTGGTCCAGCTCCTGGGCCATCCCGATCGCGACACCCTGGAGTTCGACTACGCCCGCCACTTCTTCGTGAGCCCGGCGCACCGCCAGAGCTTCCTGGACCGCCTGGATCAGTTCGGCGTGGTCCGGGGCTTCGAGAGCGACCTGGAGCGTCCCGACGGTCGCGTGATCCATGTGCGGAACGCCGCCCGCTCCCATCGTGACGAGCAGGGCGTCACGGTCTACGTCGAAGGTGCCGTGGAGGATGTGTCGCAGGAACGGGAAGCCCGGGACCTCCATGCTCGGGCCGCACGCTTCGACTGGGTCTTCAAGGCCTCGGGGCTCGCCCTGCTGGAGCTCGACCTCCAGGCCGTCATCAC
>JASFRY010000574.1:0-3168 GCA_050114675.1 Gemmatimonadota bacterium
GCCGCGCGCGCCCCTGCGACGCCTGCGCGCGAAGAGACGGGCATGGACGAAGGCCAGGCCACCACGCTCGGCGACCTCGCTGGGGGTATGCTTGATCTCTCGCTTCATGGCCCGGGCCAAAGCACTTGCAGTCGAGTAACCCAGAAGGAACGCCGTGTCCTCCACCGTGCGTCCGTCCCGCCCCAGGTAGGCACCGGCGAGCAGGAGCCGTCCCCACACCAGGAGCCGGCCCGGCGGGGGGAGTCCGGCGTCGTGGAGGTGTCGCGCCAACTCCCGGGGCGTCCGTCCGAGCGCCGCAGCGAAGTCGGAGACCGTGGATCCCGATCCGGCGTGCTCCACGGCCCACGCGACGGCGTGCAGCGCTTCGGTAGGATAGCGTCCGTCGAGGGCGGCGCCCACCCGGGCGGCTCGAGCGGAGCCGAGGGACCGCTCCACGGCCCTGCGGATCGAAGCCGCCCAGGGAGGGCGCCGGGCCAGCACCACGCCGTCCACCCCCCACGCACCCATGCGGTAGATCTCAAGATCCGTATCCCCGAAATCGGCGTAGGCCACCAGGGCCACCCCGGAGTGGGCACGCCGAAGGCGGCGTATCTGGAGGAGCGCCTCTTCGCGGGACGGATGGTCCGCATCCACGATGCACCCGTCCAGCGTGTCCGCGACGGCGAGCTTGCGGAGCGCTGCCCACGAATGCACCACGGAGACCTGGTGCGTCGAGCGGAGGGCGTCACGGAGCCTCGCCCGAACCCGGGCGTCAGGCTGGAGGATGGCCAGGTGCGCCAATACTACGAGCTGCGATCCAGGCGGACGGCCGTCCCGTAGCAGAGCATCTCGGCAGCACCCCGCATGATCTCGGTGTTCTGGAAGCGCACCATGACCACGGCATCTGCGCCCAGAGCCTGGGCCTCCTCCAGCATCCGGTCGATGGCCTGTTCCCTGGACTCGGCCATCATCTTGGTGTACTCGCGGATCTCACCGCCGGTGAGGTTGCGCAGGGCGGCCATGATGTCCCGGCCCACGTGCCGCGCACGGATGGTGTTGCCGCGGACGAGCCCGAGGGTCTCGACGATGCGCATTCCGGGCACCTCGGGTGTGGTGACGACGATCATCGGTACACGTCCCGGTAGGGATCCGAGAGCCACTCGTGGTAGCGCTCCCAGATGACGCTGGTGAGGAGGAGCACGATGCCGATGACCACGGCGCCGGTGGCGAGCTTCTCCCACGGATCCACGGGGGAGTTGGCGAAGACGTAGGCGCCGTACCCCGTCCATACCGCGGCGCCCACGATGACGAGGATCCAGCCGATGGGGCGGGTCAGGCGGTCGTTCACCTGATCCCACACCGAATGGTGGTACGTGTCGGCCTGGAAGCTCAGCTCCTGGAAGTCGTTCTTCAGGGCCCGGTAGATTGCGAGCTCCCGGCTCAGCTCCGTAGAGCCTGCCAGGAGCGACTCGATACGCGCGTGCTCGGCCGGCGCCAGCTCGCCGTCCAGAAAGCGCATCAGGTCGTCGTGGGACAGATGGTCAGACACGGATCATCGCTCCGAGGGGAATTCGGCCCCCATCTCGGCGAGGGCCTCCTTGAGGGCCCTGCGCGCGTGGAAGAGACGACTCGCCACCGTCCCTTCCGGAATCTCGAGAATGTTGGCGATCTCGTTGTATCGAAAGCCCTGGAGCTCCTTCAGCACCAGGATCTCCCGGTGTTCCTCACCGATCCGCTCCAATGCCCTCCACAGCAACTCCCGAGCCGCTGAGCGCTGTCGCGCCCGCTCGGGACCCCGTTCCGCATCGGCCGGCCTGAGCTCGAGCCGTTCGTCCAGGGCCTCCACCTTGAAGCGTGCCTGCCTGCTCCGGAGCATGTCACGACAGTGGTTCCTCAGGATCTGGAAGAACCACGGACCGAAAGGCCGGCGGAGGTCGAAGCGATGCAACGCCTCATAGGCCTTCACGAACGCTTCCTGGAGTGCATCCCGGGCGTCCTCCACGTTGCCCATCATGGCCACGGCCAGGCGAAGCCCCGAGGGCTCGTAGGCCCGGACCAACGGCTCGTAGAAACGAGCGTCGCCGGCTCTGCACTTCTTGATCAGCTCCCGCTCCAGTTCAGGCTGCAATTCTGCTCCTTCCTGTAGCACGGGATACGGGGGGCGCTGGGAATTTCTTCAGCGGATGGGCGAATGTCCACTCGCCGCCTGGATTTCCTCCTGGTCGGCGGGCGTGGAGAACGGATGCCTTCGCGCCCGGGACCCGGGTCCGCCGGGCCGCTCAGGCCTCCAGAATCTCTCCCAGGGCCGACAGGAGCGTCTCGAGCTCCTGCTCGGTGTTGTAGTAGTGGGGAGAGATCCGGAGGGCTCCGTCCACACCCTTGTCGTCGTAGTCCAGGACGGCATCGAGGCGTGTCTGGGAGGAGGTGTTGATGCCCCGCTCACGCAGCGCGTCCACCAGGGCGGCGGGATCGCGGCCCGCTACGGCCACCGTCACGATGGCGGAGAGCTCGGGCCCCCGGTCCAACACGCGGACGCCGGGAAGCTCCGGGAGGCGGGTCCGGAGGGTGGCGGCCAGGGCGCGCACGCGGTCCTGTACGGCGTCCAGCCCCACGGCCTGAGCGTAGCGAGCGGCTGCTCCGGTGCCCAGTACCAGGGCCCACGCGAACTCCCACGTCTCGAACCGGCGGGCGTCGGGGGCGGGCTGGAAGAGGTCGCCCTCCACCCAGTCGGCGCCGCGGAGGTCGGGAAAGAGGGGCGCGAGTCCGGCGTCCAGCGCCCGGTCCGACACCCAGAGGAAGCCGGCGCCCCGGGGACCCCGCAGGAACTTGCGCGACGTGGCCGACAGGAAGTCGCACCCGATCTCGTCGGGGCGCACGGGCATCTGTCCCACCGACTGGCACGCATCCACCAGGTAGAGGACGTCGCGGGCGCGGCACATGCGGCCGATGGCGGCCACGTCCTGCACCAGACCCGAGTTGGTGGGAACGTGGGTCACGGCCACCACCCGGGGCCGGCGCCGGTGGATGAGGCCCTCCATGGCCGAGAGATCCACCCCGCCGCCAGGGGCGTCGGGTGCCCGCAGGACCTCGACGCCGAAGCGGTCGGCCAGAGCCAGGTACTGGATCTGGTTGGAGACGTAGTCCGCTCTGGTGGTGACGATGACGTCGCCGCCTCGAAAGGGGACCGAT
>JASFRY010000575.1:0-3158 GCA_050114675.1 Gemmatimonadota bacterium
GAGCGCCTCGATCTCACGCTGCTCGAGGCTGGGCCCCCAGGGGGGGCACAGGGGCGAGCGTCCGAGCGCCGAGGTGCCCCCCTCGATGACCCGCCGCCGGTCGGCCGGCGACAGGCCGGGCAGGGACTCCTGGAAGTCGGGCGGCGGAGGCTTCAGGTTGTAGGCGTTCTGGCCGTCCCCGCGTCCCTGGAGGCCGTGGCAGGTGGCGCATCTCTGGGCGAAGACCCGCCGGCCGTGGGCCTGCTGGGCGTCCAGGTCGTCCTGCCGAAAGGCCTGCTGCACAGCGCTGATCGGCGGGTCTTCAGGGCCTCCTCGGCACCCGACGAGGAGCAGGCTGACGAGCAGTCCAAGCCCGCGCGTCACGGGGTCACCGGGGCCTTCCGGGGAGGGATGGAGAGGACGTAGGCCGCGAGCGCCTCGGCCTCCTCCCGGGTGAGGCCGTGGTCGGGCTGGAGCGTGCCCGGCTTCCACCGCTCGGGATCCAGGAGCCAGGCCACGGTCCACCCCGGCTGCAGCCGGGCGCCGCTGCCGTTGAGGTCGGGGCCCACGTATCCCCCCCGGTCGCCCACGATGTGGCAGGCCGCACACCCGTGGCGGTCGAAGAGCTCCCGACCCCGGGCCACGGTCTTCGGGTCCCTCGGGATCTCCGCGTGGAGGTCGTCGTCCAGCATCACGGTGGCGAGGTAGCCGGCCAGGACACGCGCCTCGTCCTCGGTGACGTTCAGGTGGGGCATGCGCTCGGAGAGAGCCACCCGCACCGCGATGGGCTTCTGGAGGTACGACTCGATGTAGTCCCTCCGCAGCTGGCTCCCGATCCGGTCGAGGACCACCGTCGACAGGGTGCCTCCCGTGCCCTCGATCTGGTGGCACGAGAGGCACCGGTACCGGTTCACGAGCGCCCCGAACTCGCCCTGGGGCTCGTACGCCGGACGCTCGGGGTCCCGTGTCACGTGATCCGGAGGCATGGGATCGGCCCTCAGGCTCATGAGGGCCACGGCCAGGGCCGCCCCTTCCTCCTCGGAGAAGCCCAGGGTGGGCATGCGGGCGGCGTCGAGAACCGCGTCGGGCGAGCGCACCTTCGCGTAGACGTAGTTGGCGCGCGTGGGCTCGATTCCCCGCCCCACGAGGGGGGCGGGGTCGAAGGGGAGGTCGGCGGCCCCGGCCAGCTTCGGTCCGATGCGAGCCACCTCGGGGACTCCCTCCAGGGCGTGGCACGAGCGGCAGCCCCGTCTGCCGAAGATCCGGCGTCCCTCGCCGGCCCGCCCCGGATCCGGAGGGCCCGTCTCGGAGGCCAGTCCCTTCGGCTCGGCGAGTTCCTCCGAGAGGTAGGCGGCCAGGTCCCGGGCCTCGTCGTCCGTGAAACGGAAGCGGGGCATGAGGGTGTCGGGCTGGAGCCGGTGGGGGTCCCGGATCCAGGTGTAGAGCCAGTCCCGCGACGCCTTCGCCCCCACGTGCCCGAGCTCGGGGGCCAGGCTGCCGCCGCGGCCGTCGACAGAGTGACAGGTGACGCACCGCGAGGCGCGGAAGAGCTCTCCTCCACGTTCCGAGTCGGCCCCCGTCCAGCCCGCCCGGTCCAGTCGCACCCCGCCGTGGGGCTCGAGGAGAAACGCGGTCAAGGCCTCGACCTCATCGGGGGTCAGGCGGAAGTCACCCATGCGGGACCTCTCGAGGTAGTCGCGGGGGCGCGTGAGCCAGCCCCGCAGCCAGGCCGGGGAGACCTTCTTCGCGAGACCGTCCAGGCGCGGCGCCCGCACCTCGGCCACGTCGCGACCGGGCACCTCGTGGCAGGCCACGCAGTTGCGGTCGGTCATGAGCGCCCTCCCGCGGGCGAGCCAGTAGGTGTCGGGCGGCTCGCGCTCCTGGTGGCAGGTCCCGCAGCGGGCCTCCATGAGCTCCGGGGAGGCCATGGGCTCACGCCAGTGGGGCAGGGGCTCGTGGGCGGCACCCCGGTAGGTCGTGGCCTCCCCCTGCCCACCGTGGCAGGACGTGCACCCGAAGCGGTCGGGTCGGTGGGTCTCGAGCCACATCCCCCCGTGGGTCCGGAGAGGCTGGGGGGCCTCGGTCATCTCCGGGTCGGTGATGCCCAGGTGGCACGTGGTGCAGCGGTCCACGCGGTCGAGAGCGGGCAGCCAGATCTGCCGGATGCCCCCGTCGAGCGAGCCGTCTTCCTTCGGGGTCGCCTCGCCGAGACGCTCGGCGTAGCGGGACTGCCACGACCGCCACTCGGACCGCCACTCCCGGACCACGGCGGCCACAACCACGACCACGAGCGCCAGGGAGGCCACGGCGAAGGCGCGCTGAAGCCCCGGGGGAATCCGGGGCGCCAGACCCCGCCGGCGCCGGCGGCCGGGGGACGTCACGCCCACGGCCAGACCCAGGCCCAGTTGGGCCCGCGGAAGAAGGTCCCGACCACGGTGAGCGCCACCACGGCCAGGGCCAGGAGCGCGAAGACCGTGTTGGCCACGAGGCGCTCCCGGGCGAACCAGACGCCCACCCCGCCTCCATGGCGATCCACGTAGGGCAGCACCACGAGGCCCAGCACCATGGCCGTGGGCACCACCACGCCGCCCAGGACGGCCCCGTAGTGCACCAGCTCCTGGAGGCCCAGGAAGTACCACGGGGCCTTGGCCGGGTTCGGGGTCAGGGCCGCGTCGGCCACCTCCTCAAGAGGAGCGTCGACGAGGAGGGCGGCCCCGTGGATCACCACGAGGACGACCACGAGCACGAGGAGCTCTCGGAAGAGGAGGTGGGGCCAGACCGGGACCCGGCGCACGGGACCGGCGGGGACGGCGAGTCCCCCGTCCTTGCGCACCCGCCAGAAGTGCAGCGCGATGAGAAGCCCCATGACCAGGGGCAGCACCAGGCAGTGAAGCACGTAGAAGCGCAGCAGCGCCGCCTGGGAGATGTCGTGGCCCCCCAGGAGAAGGTAGCGCGCCGGCTCCCCCACCACGGGGAAGTACGTAACGATGCTCGTCCCTACCGTGATCGCCCAGAACGCCAGCTGGTCCCACGGCAGGAGGTACCCGGTGAACGAGAGGGCGAGGGTCAGCAGGAGCAGCACGACGCCCACCACCCAGTTGAACTCCCGCGGCCGCTTGTAGGAGCCCGTGAAGAAGACCCGGCACATGTGCAGGAACACGATGGCCACCATGCCGTGG
>JASFRY010000576.1:0-3157 GCA_050114675.1 Gemmatimonadota bacterium
ACTTCGGCTACTTCGAAGCGCATGCCGTAGCGTTTCCGGGCACGCTGGACGTATTCCGGGTTGATGTCCAGCCCCAGGTATTCCATGCCCTGGAAGTGGGGGGCGTTGGTGCCCGGGCCGCATCCCACGTCCAGGACCCTTCGCACTTTGCCCAGGTCGTTGTGGCGCAGGATGGGGGCGAGCTTCTGCTCCTGGAAGGGAGCCTGCCACGCGCGGTAGACCCAGGGGATCTCGAAGAGGCGCGCCCAGGGCTTCCTCATTCGGGTCCCATCTCCAGGGCCTCGTCGACATCGCCCGGCTCGGCGCCCTCGGGGACCTTCCAGCGGATGAGGAAGGGGCCCACCGTCCTGCCCTCGGGAAAGGTCTCCATGATGCGTTCCACCACTCGGGGATCCAGGGACGCGGAGAAGAGGGGCCGCGTGTTCACGACCGCGACCCGGACGTCGGCACGCTGGAAGAGGGCGGAAAGGCGCCCGGCCGTCGGAGGCGCGGAGGCGAGGAATTCGTACAACGTGGGGCCGGGATTGGGAATCCCCGTGAGGAAATAGACCTCCGGTGCGTCGGGACCGGCCCAGAGCCCTCCTCCGCCGGCGTGGGATCGCACCGTCTCCACCAGTCGGTCGTAGACCCGGGCGTCGGACGCCGAGACGAGCAGACCGCCGCGTTCCGGCTCCAGGCGCGTGGTGGCCGACAGCGTCACGCCGGTGGCGTACCCGGCGCCCAGGTAGGCGTACAGCGCGGCCAGGAGCGCCACGATCGGACCCGCATGGGCGACCCCGCGCGCGGGGGCGAGCCCTTCCGCTCCGAGCGCCGGCCCCGGCGGCGGCCGGCGTCTCATGCCGTCCCGCTCTCCCTCTTTGCCGCGATCCTCGGACAGGACGGCGGCCGTAGCCAGGACGCCCAGGGGAGCCACATAGAAGAAGTACGCCGGGGCCGCATAGGGGAACTGGACCAGGGCCCAGAGGGCCGCGGTGGCGACCACCGCAAAGGTCGCCCCACCTCCCGGCGTGAACGCCAGGCGCACCGCCGCCCACACGGCCAGCGCCGGGATCCAGGCCCGCGCCGAATACCAGAGCCAGGCCATCACGGCGCCTCCCGTGCGGTCGTCCAGGGCCAGCCCCACAGCCAGCGCCGCGGCCAGGGCCAGAGCCGTGCGGCGTCCCGCCGCGCCCTGGAGGCGACGGGAGAGGGCGGCAGCGGCGACCGCCAGCATGCCCGGCACGACCGTCCATGCCGCCCCGGGTGGGCTCGCCGCGGATACGAACCGGCGTCCCGGGAGGAGGAAGACCTCCCGGAGCCAGGTCCCCACCGCCCCGCTTGCGGCGTACGGGAGGAGGAAGAGGGCCACCGGGACGAGCGCGCCCAGGGTGAGGGCGACGCCGTCGCCGAGGAGCGCGGGTACCGCCGACGAGGAGCCCCACCGACGGCGGAGGCGCCAGGCTCGCAGCACAAGGAGCAGCCCCAGGGCCAGGGACGGCAGGAAGAAGTGATAGAAGCCGGAAGGGCCCGCTCCGGGGAGAACGAGCCTGCCGAGGAGCGCCAGGAAGAGGAGCACTCCCATGACCGCCGTCGCCCGCATGGACGGCGCGCCGTCGACGCGCCTCCATGCCACGGAGAGGTATGCCGCGGCAAGGAAGTACAGGCCCGTCACCTTGAAGAGCACGGACACGCCGGCGGCGATCCCCGCGGCGACCAGCCACCGGCGGCCCGCCCCGTCCAGGGCTCGGAGGAGGAACCAGAGGCCCCAGGTCACGGCGAAGAGTCCGAACCAGGTGGGCATGGCGGCAGGGTAGGCCGGAACCGACAGCACCGCCGCCAGGAGGACCGCCGCCACCGTGGCGGCGGGAGCCAGGAAGCGGCGCGCCAAGAGCCAGAGGGCGGGAAGCCAGAGGGCAAAACCCACCACCAGGGGGATGCGCAGGGACAGGAGGCGCACGCCGAAGACGCGGAAGGCCAGGGCACCCACGACGGCGTTCAGTCCGGTGTAGGGGTCGCCGAAATCCCGGTGGGGGAGCTGGCCCCGGAGGACGCGCTCGGCGGACTGGGCCAGGGTGCCGTCGTCCAGGGGGATCCAGAAGTGCCGCACCAGGAGGGACAGGATCCCGACGCAGGCGACCAGAAGGGCCGCATGCACCGCGGGGCGGCTGAGGGCGTCGTCGAGGCGGGACGGCATGGGAGGGAAGGTCGTGACCGATCCGGTCCGGCGCCAGGCGCCGCGGCGACGAGACGGAGCCCGGTGCCGCGCGGCCCGCCGAGCCCTGGGATCCCCGACGTGACCCGCGGTAGGCTCGACGCCGAAGACGAATGCTCAGTCCAGGGCAGCAGCCCTCTGAAGCTCCACCACCCACTCCGGCGTGTCACGCAGGTAGGCTTCCACCATCTCGATGCGCCTGAAGTAGTAGCGCGCCAGGAGCCCCTGGAAGACGCCGGTGACGACGATGACGCCGGCGTACACCAGCATGGTGAGCTGGGCGACCAGCGCGGTGGTGTCCCCGCCCAGGATCTGGTCCATCTGGGCCAGCTCGGGGTCGGGGTGGGCCCGGGTCTGCACCATGCTCCACACTGCGTACGCCACGATCAGCGCCATGAGGCCGAGCTGGTTTCGGCCCAGGAGCCGCGGGCCGGCCGGATCGATGCGCCGGACCAGCGCCCGGCCCCTGACTTCGTTCCACGTCACCACGGCCAGGCCGACGCCCAGGACCAGCGCCGTGAGGCTGAAAAGTCCGAAGAGGAGGGTCAGGGCGGCAAAGGTGCCGAGGGTCCAGATGTTGAACGTGGCAGTGCGCGCGGCCTTCATGAACCCGCGTGCCCGTGCCCGAGCGTCCTCGAGCTCGCGTTGCTGCTCGGGCGTGAGCGCCGGTCCCTGGTCCACGTAGCGTCCCTTCCTGAGAGATGCGCCGGAGTGGGGACGGGCGAACGGGCGCGCCCCCGCCACGACGCCTCAAGGGTAAGGCCCGGGGCGGTTGGTCGCACGGGCCGCCGACCCAGGCGCCTCAGAGGTTCAGGCCTCCCATGGGATCGAAGCCCTGCGGTCCTCCTCCCGAGGACGGTCCCTCGTGACGCGCCCGGCCGTACCCTCCGGAGGTGCTCCGGCTGATGCGCTTCTGGGCCACCAGCGCCTCCAGCACCAGCTCGCACGCCGCGGCTCGCACGCCGT
>JASFRY010000577.1:0-3140 GCA_050114675.1 Gemmatimonadota bacterium
CTCCCATCGAGATGGAAGGCCTGACCGTCCAGTCCCAGCGGATCCAGATCCAGCGGGAGAACACCGAGTTCAGCACCCAGGTGGAGGAGCGGGCCATCCAGCTGCTGCCGGTGACCTACCAGGCCCGTGACCTGGTGGCGCTCACCCCGGGGGCCCGACCGGGCCACGTCTGGGGGGGCGCCAACTTCCAGGCCAACAACTACCGCATCGACGGCCTGTCGGCGAATCACCCTGGCATGGGCGGTGATCTCATCGAGCCCAACATCAACTGGATCGAGAAGGTGGAGGTGCGAGGGCTGGGCGCCGGGGCCCAATACGGGGGCTTCCAGGGCGGGCTCATCGACATCCAGACCAAGCGCGGAAGCAACGACTTCCGGGGCATGGTGCGGACCACCGTGGAGAACCAGGCGCTCAACACCACCAATCTCGTGTCGTCGGAGATCGGCACCGAGGTGGTGGACCGGCAGGACCTGGAGGGCGAGATCCAGGGCCCCCTCATCCGGGACAAGCTCTTCTACTACGGCTCGGCCAAGTACATCCGCGAGAACAGCCACGCCCTGAACCACCTGAGGCAGCTGGAGGGGCAGTACTCACCCGCGCTGGAGAAGCAGACCCAGGAAAAGCTGTTCGGGAAGCTCAGTTGGACGCCTCGGCCGGGGTCGGACCTGGAGCTGTCGGCGGCGTACCTGGGCACCACGGCCGACAACTACGGAATCACGGGGTACGAGGCGCCAGGGTCGGCGCAGCGGTTCACGGCACCCACGTGGCTGGTGAACGCGGCCTACACCCAGACCCTGGGCGAGCACGGTGTGCTGGAGGCGCGCTTCAACCGGTTCGCCCGCAACGAGGAGTATCTGCCCTACGGCGGACGCGACGTCCCGGGCCAGGAGCTGTTCGCCATCTTCCCGCCGTACACGGCGTACGCCAACGCGCCCTTCACCCTCCAGAGCAACCCCACGAGCACGTCGGGCAGCGTGGAGGCGTCCTTCCAGCTCCACACGGGGACGCTGGAGCACCAGATCCGCGTCGGCGCCGAGTACAACCGCGGGGGGTTCATCAACAAGCGTGTCCGCAACGGCGGCATGACCTGGCTGCCGGTGAACCTGTCGACGTACGACCCGTCCGATCCGTCCACCTGGTCCCACAACAGCGTGAGCTGGATCGCGTCGCGCTGGGGCGGCGAGGTCCACCTGGACGCCGACGTGGCCAATGCGGCGGCGTTCGTCCAGTCTTCCCTCTCCCTGGGGCCGCGGGTGAACCTGTCGCCGGGGGTGCGGTGGAACCAGTGGACCGGGTGGCTCACGCCAGTGGACGGTGCGCGCTTCCAGGCGGTGCAGGACCAGGCCGTCGATCCCCGCATCGGGATCTCGGTGGACCTCCTGGGCGACGGCAGCCTCGTGGCCAAGGGCCACTGGGGCCGCTACCACCAGGACCTCATCACCCAGATGTTCGACCGCGTGGCCGGGGCCGACGTCTTCAGCAACGAGGAGATCTGGTACTACCGGGGCGACCCCTTCACCGACCCGACAACCACGTTCACCCAGGCGGAGCGCGACGCGCTGGCTGCCCAGGGGGAGTTCACCCGCGAGAGCGTGATCTCGCTCAACGAGACGGGTCCGGTGGACGGCTACAAGCAGCCGTACATCGAGGAGTGGCTGGTGGGGCTGGAGAAGCAGTTCGGCCGCTCGGTGAAGTTGGAGATGCTCTACACCCGGCGGAAGAACAAGGACATGGTGGCCCTGGTGGACCGCAACGCCGACACGGGGTACACCCGGTTCCGGGGGGTGCGGGTGTATGACGCCGGGGGGCAGATCCTCCCCTACCAGGGAGGGAGCGTGTACCTGCCCGAGGTCTACCTCCCGAACTACGTGCTGAGGGACCGCCTCGAGCTCTGCCACGCCGACCCCGACGTTTGCGCGGACCTGCCCCCGCTGCCCAACCTGACCTACGCCGACGTGCCCAACCTCGTGTGGGACCCGGACTACCGGCTCACCACGGCCCCCGGCGCCAAGCGGGAGTTCGGCCAGTTCCAGTTCACGGTCGAGGTGGCGCGGCCCACCTGGGGGATGTCGGTCTCGGGCGTGGTCACGGACCTCAAGGGCAACCTGGACAACGTCACGGGCTACACCGATCCCACGACGTTCGACGCGGGGCCGTACGTGCGCGTCAACGAGGGTGTGAACAGCTACGGGACGCTGGAGAACTTCGCCGATCTGGAGGCCAAGGTCTCCATCTGGGGCAACCTGTTCTGGGACATGCTCGGCGGCGCCTTCTGGACGTACCGCACCGGGGACCACTACTCGCCCCAGTTCCGGCTCAGCGGCCTGGGCCTCTTCAAGTACAAGGTGGGCACCGGCGCCCTGAACGGGGCCGGAACCGCCTTCCCCGGACAGGAGCTGGACTACCGGCTGTTCTGGCCCCTGGAAGGCCACATGATCTACGTCGGCCCCCGGGGGCTCCCCGAGATGCACCGCCGGGCCATCGTGGACCTCCACCTGGAGCGCCCCTTCGACGTGAATGGTCGCCAGCTGTCGGTGATCCTGGACGTGTTCAACGTCCTGGGCGACCGGGCCATCACGGGGCTTCAGACCATGGTCAACAACGGCCGGGACTACAACTACGCCCCGGACCGGGCGACGCCGTGGGCCAGCACGCCCAACAACATGTTCTTCGGGGCGCCGCTGGAGCGCACCAAACCCCGGACCATCCGGCTGGGGATGCAGGTGGGGTTCTGAAGGACCCCGCGGGCCGCCCTCCAGCGGCGACCTGTTCGGCCTTGCGCTGCGGCGCCCCGGGCTCCCTCAACACGCCGCGATCCTGATCTGTCCTAGAGGGCTGTAGCTTCGGGGATCTTCGGGTGGGCGCTCGCGAGCGCCCGGAAGATCCGTGTAGATTGGCGGCGTGGACGGCGTCCTCCCTCCCGCGCCGTCACACCATGCATCCCGCATCCTTCTGCAGGACCACGACACATGCGACGTATTTCCTACCTGGCCGCGCTCGTCCTTCTCGGCGTCGCGGCCCCGGGCCTTCGTGCGCAGCTCAGCAAGCCGCTGGACGAGGCCACCCTTGCCCAGTTCAAGTGGCGCTCCATCGGGCCTGCCAACATGATGGGCCGGGTCACCGACGTGGAGGGGCTGCCC
>JASFRY010000578.1:0-3138 GCA_050114675.1 Gemmatimonadota bacterium
CATCCGCCGTGGAAAGGCGATTCTCTTCGCCACCCGGGACAGCCTTCCGGCGCACGTGGGAGACGCCCTGCGCTGCGTGAGCTGTCACCTGGACGGCGGTCGTCGCGCCAACGGATCGCTGGTGGGTGCCTACGGGCGCTATCCCCAGTACCGCAGCCGGAGCGCCACCGTGGTGACCATCGAGGAACGCATCAACGGCTGCTTTCTGCGCAGCATGAACGGGACTCCGCTTCCCCTCGACGGTCCCGACATGCGGGACATGGTCGCCTATCTCTGGTTCCTGTCCCGGGGCACGCCGGTGGGCGCACCCTCGGTGCCGGGCTCGAGGCGGGAGCGTTTCGACTCGCTCCAGCCGGACACCGCGAGCGGGCATGCCACCTTCGACAGCGTGTGCGCGGTCTGCCACGGGGAGTCGGGAGAAGGGACGGGGGGCGCGCCGCCGCTGTGGGGCCCCCGATCCTACAACATCGGTGCCGGGATGGCGCGGGTACGAACGGCCGCCGCCTTCATACGTGACAACATGCCGTACGACCGCCCGGGGCTGCTGACCGATCAGCAGGCGTTCGACGTCGCCGCGTTCGTGGTGTCGCACCCGCGCCCGGACTTCCCCGGCAAGGAATACGATTGGCCCAACGGAGATCCCCCGCCCGACGTCGCCTATCCGACGCTCGCCGCGTCCCGAAAGGCCGCCGCTACACCGAAGTCCCCATGACCTGTCTCTGATCCTCCACCCCTAGCCGGAGCGTGTCACCATGTTCGATCTGAAGCTACCCACCCATCGTCGCGGATTCCTGGGCAACATAGCCGCCGGCGCGGCCGCGCTCGGCCTCGGCAGCCTCGTTCCCCGAGGGCTGGTCGCCCAACCCCGGCCCGCTGCCCCGGGGCCTCAGGATGCCCAGCTCGACGCCTGGTTGAACAAGATCTCGGGCACCCACAAGCAGGTCTACGACATCCCCGAACCCAACGACGGCATGGGGTTCGTCTTCTCCCGCGTCTTCTACATGACCAACCAGGAGACCGGCGTACCGGAGGGTGACGTCGGGGTCGTCGTCATCCTGCGTCACAGCGGTATGCCCTTCGCGTTGACCGACGCCATGTGGGCCAAGTACAAGCTTGGCGAGATGATCAACTTCAACGACCCGAAGACCCAGGCGCCGGCCGTGCGGAACGTCTTCTACCACATGGCGCCCGAGGATCAGATGTTGCCGGGCATATCCATCGACGAGCTGATGGCCAGCGGCACCCTTTTTGGTGCCTGTCACATGGCCATCAAGGCCGTCAGCATGCAGCTCGGCCAGAAGATGAACATGCCGGCGGAGGACATCGCGAACGACATGGTCGCCAACCTGATTCCGGGCGTGCAGCTGGTGCCCTCCGGCGTCTGGGCGGTGAACCGTGCCCAGGAGCGCGGGTGCACATACTGCTTCGCCGGGTAGCGACCCGTCTCGTCGACGGACCGGGCCGCGCCTCGTGAGGGTGCGGCCCGGTCGCGCGAGGCAGCCCATGTCCCCACCACCCGCAGGAGCCCCTGAGATGCGCCCCACGCCTTCATCCCCCCTCCGCGTCGCCGCGGGCGTCGCTGCGGCCCTCACGCTCGCTCTCGTGGCCCGACCCTCGCCGACCGTGGCCCAGGAGGTCAGCCGTGCGGAGATGTCCGCGCTCCAGTTCCGCTACATCGGGGTGGTGGGGAACCGGGTGGACGTGGCGGTGGGCGTGCCGAGCCAGCCCCTGGTCTACTACGCGGGTGCGGCCGCCGGAGGGATCTGGAAGACGACCGACGGTGGCTCCAACTGGCGGCCGGTCTTCGACAGTGCGGGGGTTCCTTCCGTCGGCGACCTGGCGGTTGCCCCCTCGGCCCCCAACGTGGTGTGGGCCGGGACGGGCGAGCCCTTCATCCGGTCCAACATCTCCATCGGCAACGGGGTGTGGAAGTCCACGGACAGCGGGGAGACGTGGACGCACGTGGGATTGGACGCCACGGGGCGCATCTCCCGCATCGTCATCGACCCGCAGAATCCCAACGTCGTCTACGTGGCCGCGCTGGGTAATACCTACGTGCCGCAGCAGGAGCGCGGGATCTACCGGACGAGGGACGGCGGTGAGACGTGGCAGAAGGTCCTCTTCGTCAACGACTCCACCGGCGCTTCCGACCTCATCATGGATCCCCACAACCCCGACGTGCTCTTCGCCGGAATGTGGCAGGTCGAGGTCCACACCTGGGGCCGCGTCAGCGGTGGAGCCGGCAGCGGGATCTGGATGACCCGAGACGGCGGCGACCACTGGACGCGCCTCGAGGGCCACGGGCTCCCCGACCCTCCGGTCGGGAAGATCGGGCTGTGCAACACGCCGGCGAGCTCGGACCGGATCTACGCCCTCATCGAGACGTCCGATGGGGTCTCGTGGCGAGGAAAGACCAGTGAAGGCGAGCTGTGGCGGTCCGACGACGGCGGACACGAATGGACGCTGGTCAACCACAATCAGAATCTGGCCGGCCGGCAGGCCTACTACACCCGCTGCGCGGTCACCTCGGACGATCCGGACGAGGCCTACTTCATTTCGGCCGACTGGGTCCAGACGCTGGACGGGGGCGAGCACGTCAAGACGCTGAGCGACGGGCGCGTGCCCAACTGGGACCACCACAACATGTGGGTGGACCCCACGGACGGGGATCGCTTCGTGACGGCCGGCGACGGGGGCGTGTCCATCTCCCGCGACCGCGGCCAGACATGGTTCCGGGTCCAGCTCCCGGTGAGCCAGCTCTACCACGTGACCGTGGACAACCAGGTGCCGTACTGGGTGTACACCAACCGCCAGGACGGCCCGTCCATGATGGGTCCCTCGAACAGCCTCCTGGGGCCGAGCTACGCATCACAGGGGAGCGGGGGCATACCGAGGGGCATGTGGCACGAGCTCGGGGGCGGAGAGAGCGGCTTCGCCACCCCCGACACCATGGCGCCCGGCATCGCGTGGTCCACGACCTCGGGCTACGGCCCGGTGGACGGGATCGTGGTTCGCTACGACGACAGGGCGCGCCAGTTCCGCAACGTCGAGGTGTGGCCCATGAGCATCATCGGTCATCCGGCGAACGACGTTCGGTACCGGTGGCAGTGGACGTTTCCGCTGAAGATCAGCCCCCAC
>JASFRY010000579.1:0-3132 GCA_050114675.1 Gemmatimonadota bacterium
GACGCCCTCCGGAGCCCCCTCCAGGCGCAGTCCCGCCCCGATCTGCATCATGCATCCCGGATTGGCCGTGGCCACCACATCGGCTCCGGCGGCGCGCACCGCCGCCACCTTGTCTCCGCCGATGCGGCCACCGAGCTCGGGATGCGTGAGCCCGTAGATGCCCGCCCCGCCGCAGCACTCGTCGGCGTCGGCGACCACGCGTGCCTCGACCCCGGGCACCGCGGCGAGCACCCCGAGTGGCGCGGCGCGCACGCCCTGGGCGTGGAGGAGGTGGCAGGGGTGATCCACGGCCACCGTGCAGGGAACGGGAGCGCCGGGCCTGGGGCCCACGCTGGCGAGCAGCTCGTTCACGTCGCGCACACGCCCGGCCAGGGCCCGCCCCTGCTTGGCCCGCTCGGGGTCGTCGTGGCTCAGGAGGTGATCGTACGCCTTCATGGCTGCGCCACAGCCGGCGGCGTTCACCACCACCAGCTCGACCCCCGTCGCGATGAACCGCTCCACGTTCACCCGCGCCAGCGCCCTCGCTCCCTCCAGGTCCCCGCCGTGGGCATGGAGCGCACCGCAGCACGTCTGGCCGGGCACGGGCACCACCTCGAATCCGTTGGCTTCCAGGACCCGCACCGTCGCGGTGTTCACCCGGTCGTACAGGCCCTCCTGGACGCACCCGGTCAGGACGGCCACCCGGCCCCGTCGCTCCGGGACGGGGGCTCCGGAATGGCCGGGGCGAATGGAATCCCGCCCGGCTTCGCCCGCCAGCCCCCGCCACGGACGGGTGGAAGCCACCATGGCCAGTCCCAGCCGGGCGCTCCCCAGGAGCCCGCGGCGAGGCAGCACGCGGGCGCCGAGCGCGGCCAGCCCCGACGCCCGCAGCAGGCGTCCCCCCAGGAAGAAGAGGCTGCGCAGGAAGGAGGACGAGAAGACCCGGAGCAGGCTGCGATTGAGGAAGGAGGGCGGCCTGTGGCGCGCGCCCACGTCCCGGGCCAGCTCCAGCAGCGACCCGTACTCCACGCCGGAGGGGCACACCGGCTCGCAGGCCCTGCATCCCAGGCAGCGGTCGATATGGGTCCGGAAGGCGTCGCTGGCCGGGTCGAGGCGGCCGTCGACCACGGCCCTCATGAGGTGGAGGCGGCCCCGGGGGGAGTCGGCCTCGTCGGCCAGCCGGTTGTAGGTGGGGCAGGCCGGCAGGCAGAAGCCGCAGTGGACGCAGGTGAGGAGGCCCTCCCGCTGCTCCTCGAGCGCCCGGGTCAGGGCGTCGTCGGCCACGACGGTGCTCATGATGGATCGTCCCGCCCCACGATGCGGCCGGTCGCCCGGAGCACGCCCCGAAGGCCGCCCACCCCGCGCAGATCCAGCGCCGCCCGGATGATGCGGCGGCCCGTCGCGCCGTAGGGGAACCACCAGGGGTCCCGCTTCATCCCCAGCCGGTCCGAGAGCATGGTGCGGGTCCGGGACATCTCGTCCAGCGCCTCCACCCCTCTCCGCCTTCCGAAACCGCTGTCCCCCCGTCCGCCCATGGGGAGGCCAGCCACGCCGTAGTGGCTCAGCACGTCGTTCACCGACACGCCTCCCGCATGGAGCCTCCTGGCAACCGCGGCGCCCCGCTTGCGATTCCCTGTCCACACGCTCGCGAAGAGCCCGTATCCGCTGACGTTGGCCAGGCGCACCGCCTCGTCCACATCGTCCACGGCCATGATGGGCAACAGCGGCCCGAAGGACTCCTCCCGCATCACCTTCATCTCCGGCGTGACGTCCACCAGGACGGTGGGCAGAAAGGCCTGGGCGTCGGGCTCGGGTCGCCGTCCCCCCACGACCACCCGTGCGCCCCGGTCCACGGCGTCGCACACGTGGTCTTCCACGATCCGCACCTGGGCGGCGCTCACCATGGGACCCACGTCCGCGTCGGGGCCGGTGCCGAAGCGCAGGGCAGCGGCCAGCCGCGTCACCCGGTTCACGAAGTCGTCGTAGACGGACCGCACGACGAAGGCGCGCTCCACCGCGATGCAGGTCTGGCCGCAGTTGAAGAAGGCGCCGAAAGTCACGCCCTGTGCAGCCCGCTCCAGGTTCGCGTCCTCCAGCACGATGGCCGGGTCCTTCCCTCCCAGCTCCAGCGTCACCGGCGTCAGCGTGGCGGCAGCCGCCTCCATGATCTTGCGGCCCGTGGCGGTGCTGCCCGTGAACACGATGCGGTCCACCCCGGACTCCACCAGCGCCCGGCCCGTGCTTCCGTCGCCCGTGACCACCTCCACCAGGCCGTCGGGCAGCCCGGCGTCGCGGCACAGCGAAGGAAGGAGGGTGGTGGTCCAGGGCGTGATCTCCGAGGGCTTCACCACCACGGCGTTGCCGGCGAAGAGGGCGGGGATCACCGAGTCCATGGCCAGGATGAAGGGGTAGTTCCACGGCGTGATGGCGCCCACCACCCCGTAGGGGTCCTTCTCGACCCAGGCCGACTTGCCCACCACCCACCCCGTCCTGACACGGCGCGGTCGCAGATGGCGGGGGGCGGCCTTGGCGTAGAAACGGATCAGGTCCGCCGAGACCAGGACCTCGGCCACGGCCTCCACCCCGGGCTTGGACGTCTCCGCCCGGATCCGCTCCGAGATCTCGTCGGCGCGGTCGCGGAGCACCCGGGCCAGGGGACGGAGCCTTCGCGCCCGCTCCCCCGGCGAGAGGGCCGCCCAGCGCACCTGTGCCGCCCGGGCACGTCCCACCGCCGCGCGCACCTCGTCGGCGTCCTGCACCGGAAGCTCGGCGACGAGGGAGCCGTCGGAGGGCATGCGGACCTGGAGCGCCGGGCCGCTCATCGCACGAACCGCCCGGGAGAGAGCGTGCGCTCCGGATCGAAGCGACGCTTCAGCCGGGACGCAAGGCGGACGGCTGCGGGCTCCGGATCACCGGGTGATCGGTAGGCGCCCGCTCTCTCCACTACAGCCGCCGGTGCCCGGGTCAGCACCAGCGTGCCGCCCAGCTCGGCCATTCGGCGGCGCAGCGTCACCAGCGCTTCCGGTGCCACGTCGTCTTCGGCGGTGGAGGCGCGAACGCGGCCGGTGAGCACGTCGCCGCTCAACTCAGCCGCCGGCAGCGCTCCGGACACGGCGTCCATCACGGCGGGAAGGGCTGCCGGCAGCGCCGCCG
>JASFRY010000580.1:0-3125 GCA_050114675.1 Gemmatimonadota bacterium
CATGAAGCCACGCTTCACCTCCCTCCTCCCCTTCGCCGTCCTCAGCGCCCTGGGCGTCGTGGTGGCCAGACCCACGACCGTGGTTGAGGTCACCCCCGTCGCCGGCTACCCCACGCCGGTCCATGGCTGGACCCGGATCGACGGTGCCTCCGATCGCTCCGCTCTCGAGCCCCGCACCGCGCCCTTCCGGATGATCTTCCGCGGCGCCGGTTTCCGCGCGCGCTTCGTGACGGAGTTGGACGGCCCGGAGATCCAGGTGCAGGCGGTCCGCAAGCGGGGCTGGCTCCCGGTGATCCGTGTCGACTCCCAAGGCTCCGCGATCTCGCTGGAGGGCGGACGGAACCACCTGGGCATCAGCAGCACCGGGCGGCCCTGATCCCGGAGCGTCCATGAAGGAACGGGCGTCGGTCCGGCGGCCGGACCCGCCGGGCTCTGGAGCCGGGTGCGTCCCACCACCCGTTGACTCCTCCGCATGGAATCACCACGTTTCTTGATTAGTTGGACGACCAGCCAAATCAGGAGCGACCCTGGGGAGCGGGCCCGGGTCGGGGTAGGGAGCGATGATGGGGAGGGAGGGATGACGCCGCGGAGGACGCCGGAGATCTGGCTTACGGCACTGACGGCCTGTGTGGCCGTTGCGGGACTCCTTCTGGCGGCGTTCCCGGCGTCGGCTCCCGTGGAACTCCTGGTGAATCGTTGGGCCGAGGCTGCGTTCTGGCCCGACGCGTCGGTGACGCCGGCGGTGGCCGCGTACCGCGATTGGGTCTTCGGGGTGACGGGTGCGGTGATCGGGGGGTGGGGCCTCCTCATGCTCCTGGTGGTCCGGGGCCCCTTCCGCCGCCGCGAGCCGTGGGCGTGGTGGGCCGTGGCCCTCCCGGTGGCGTGCTGGTATGCAGCGGACACGGCCCTCTCCCTGATCCGCGGTGTGCCGTCCAACGCCGTCCTGAACACCGTCCTGTTGGTGCTGTTCGCGGTCCCGCTCCTGGGCACCGCCGGCACGTTCCTCGGCGCCGCGCCGAGAGAGGGGGAACGATGATCCGAAGCATCGTGCTCCTCGCCTTGTTTCCTGCGGTCCTGGCGGCCCAGGAGACGTACGTGGGGATGCAGATCGGGCGAAACGCCGTCGACCTTCTTCACCATGGAACCCGGACGGGGCTCGCCGCCGGCCTCTTCACCGAGGTGGACCTCAACGACCACGTGGGCGTGGGCTGGGAAGTCACGTGGCTGCGCTCCGCTGTGGAAGAGCCCCTGGATCCGTGGAACTCCCGCTGGCCGAACACCGCCGACCCCGAATACCTGACCACGGACCTGGTGGGGCGGCTCTCCTGGCGCGTGCCCGCGCCGCTTCCCTTCGACCTGGCGGTGGGCGCCACCGTGGTGGGCGGAGGCTGGCTGGGGTATCGCACCGGGGGTTCGTACGCCGACGCCGCCCTCCGACGCGCGGACTTCGGTCACGTATGGGGCGTGGCGTTCTTCGCCGAGCGGGGCCGGCTGAAGGTGGAGGCCAGCGCCCGGAGCTACCACGGGGAGCGGGAGGTCTGGGACGGAGGGCCCACGCAGCGGGGATCCCCGGCCTTCATCGGGGTGGCGTACCGGATCCATTCATAGGTCCGGAGCGAGAGACCGAGGAAGGACCGAGGAAGGAGCGAGGGAGGACGCCATGCACGGGGACCACGCCAGGCAATCGGGCCCGCTCTGGGTCCTGTTCGGGGCGCACCTGACCATCGTCGGTGGCGCCGTGTGGCTGCTGCTGGGCGGAGGGCTCGAGGCGCTGGACCGGGTCACACCCTTTTCCGTGGCTACCGGGTCGTGGACCCGGCGCCTCCTCCTGGCCTCCATGTCCGTGGTGTACCTGGTCCGCTTCGCCCTCACGAGCTTCGTGCTGCTCCACCGCCGCATGGAGTGGAGCGAGGTGGCCACCGTCGCGCCCTGGCTCGCCTTCATCCACGCTGCACTGGCCATCCTCGGGGGCTCGAATCCGGCGCCGCTGGGCTTCGCCGCCGCCGCGGGGGCGGGCCTGTACGTCCTGGGGTCGTACCTCAACACGGCATCGGAGTGGGGCCGCATGCGCTGGAAGCGGCGCCCCGGCCACGAGGGCCACCTCTACACCGGCGGGCTCTTCGCGTGGGCCATGCACATCAACTACCTCGGCGACGTGCTCCTCTTTACGGGCTTCGCCATGGCGGCGGGGCGGTGGGCCGCGTCCCTGGTGCCCGTCCTCATGGCCCTGACCTTCGTGTTCGTCCACGTCCCCATGCTGGACGCCTACCTGGCCGAGCGGTACGGCACCGAGTTCCGGGCCTGGGCGGAGCACACCCGGAGGTTGATCCCGGGGATCTGGTGAGACGGATTTGCCGGCCCCGTGACCGGCGAGGATCGCGTCAGGCCAGGAGCCGCCGGAGGCTCTCGCCGAAGGCCGTCCACGTCTCCTCGTCCTCGTCCAGCCCCGTGATGGTCTGGAGCTCCAGCCCCAAGCCGTCGAAGAGGGCGATGACGACGGTGGCGAGGCCCCGAACCGGGATGGAGACACCCGCCGCCCCCCGGGCCTTCAGCGCCTCGAAGGCCTGCATGAAGACCGCCTGGCCTTCGTGGTGGAGCGCCGTCATCTCCTCCTGCACGCGCGGGTGGTTGCGCGCCAGTGCCAACCCTTCCGCCAGGAGGCTCAGCGAGCCCTCGTGGGTCCGGGCGTAGTCGCGCATGGCCCGTACCAGGCTGTCGGCCAGCTCGTCGGCCGATCGGGCCTGGTCCATGAGACCCCGCATGATCTGCCACGCCTCCTCGGTGCTCCGGCGGAGCATCCGGGCGAGGAGGTCGTCCTTGCTCTCGAAGTAGTAGTGGAGGAGGCCCCGGCTCACGTCGGCCTCCTCGGCAACCCTGGAGATGGTGGTGCCCGAGAACCCCTCCACTGCCAGCACGCGCTGCGCCGCGTCCAGAATCCTGTCGGCCTTGCCGTGTTCGCGGGTCATGGAGGATCTCCTGGCTGAGGGGCGGCCGGACCGGGGCATACCACGTGGGGCTCTCCCGCCGTGGTTGGTCGGACGACCAACCACATTCTCACCGATGGCCGCTGGCGGCAAGCGGGACCCCGCGCCCCCTCACCCCACCCCCCGCCTCCGCTCCTCCAA
>JASFRY010000581.1:0-3119 GCA_050114675.1 Gemmatimonadota bacterium
CATTCGGGGCCCAGCAAGTCCGCCGACATCGGGCAGATCCTCGTGAAGGGCGTGCACGGCCCGGGACGGGTCATCGCGCTGGTCGTCGAAGGACGAACGCAGGCCGCCCGGTCCTGACCCGCGGTCAGTCGCGGGGGTCGCCCCCCGCGCCGCCCGTCGGCGGAGCGTCAGACGCTCCAGTCCCTGAGGATGCGCTCCACCTCTTCGGCGTGGCCGGTCTCGTCGGCCACCATGTCCTCCAGCATCACCGCCAGCCCCTTGTCACCGAAAGCCTCGGCTTCCTTGGCGCGCTCCGTGTAGTCCTTGACGGCCTTGCGCTCCTCGGAGAGAACGGCCTGGAGCATCTCTCGATTGTTCGCCGCCTCGGGCACGTCCCGAGGCGCGGTCACCGGCTCGCCGCCCAGCGCCACGATCTTCTCCGACAGGAACTCTGCGTGGCCGCGCTCATCGCCCACTTCCTCCAGGAAGAAGGAGGTGAGCTGGGGACGATACGGTCCCGTGACTTTGGCGGCGTAGGTGATGTATTGCGTAATTGCGGCGAATTCGCCCGCGAGATCTTCGTTGAGCTTCCGGATGAGCGTCTTCTTATCCATAGATCTCCGTAACTGACAGTCTGACTTATATTTATGCCTCACGGTACGGATACCCCGACCGTCGGTTCTTGTTGCATCCCACCCGAAGCTGAAGCTGCGCGCACTGTCCGGAGCGGCCGCGTCGGCCCATGTTGCGGGCCGCATGTCGCACGCCGGGCACCGCGGGCCCGGTGCTGGATCCCTTGAACCGGGACGCCCCGTGAGCGAGCACGCCCCCCACACCCTGCGCCGGGTGCTGCGCATCCGTGACGGGATGGCCGTCACGGTGGGGATCGTCATCGGCGCCGGAATCCTCCGCACGCCGGGACTCATCGCGGGCTACCTGGGCGATCCCTGGCTCATCCTGTCGGTGTGGGTCCTGGGCGGCATCGTCGCAGGGCTGAGCACCCTCGTCCTCTCGGAGATGGCCGCCGCTCTCCCCGAGGCCGGCGGGAAGTACGTGTACGCGCGGCATGCCTGGGGCCCCACCATGGGATTCCTGGCGGGCTGGTCCGAGCTTCTGGTGACCCGCGGCTTCTCCGGGGCATCCAAGGCGGTGGTCATCGCCGAATACGTCCGCATCCTGGCGGGCGGGCGAGGCTCGGTTCCCATCCTGGCGGCATGCGTGGTCCTGGCGTTCTTCTTCCTCCACACCCGGGGGCTCAAGGCCAGCACCGTCTTCCAGAACGTGACCACCGCGGTGAAGGTGCTGATCATCCTTCTCATCGCGGCCGCAGGTATCTGGGCCGGTGACGCCTCGGGCTTCGCGGGGGGTGGGGTGGCATCGCTCACCTCGGGCCATGCCGGGCTCCTGGGCTTCGCCCTGGCCTACCAGTCGGTGTCGTTCGCCTACTACGGGTGGGAGGACGCGGCCAAGATGGCCGAAGAGGTGAAGGACCCGGGACGAGCGCTTCCCCGCATCCTCCTCGGCGGCTCGCTCGCGGTCATGATCCTCTACCTCCTCATGAACGTGTCCTTCCTGGCGGCTCTGAGCCCCGCCGACATGGCGGGCTCGGAGCTGGTCGCCGCCGACGCCATCGCCAAGGTCTTCGGCAACGCCGCCGGCACCCTGGTGGTGGTGGCGAGCCTGCTCATCCTCCTGAGCAGCGCCAACGTGAACTTCCTGGGGCTGCCCCGGGTGGCCTACGGTCTCTCCCGCGACGGGCTTGCCTTCCGCGCCTGGAGCCGCGTGGACGAGCGGAGCACGCCCCGAAACGCCCTGGTGTTCATCTCCCTCTGGATCGGTGTCCTGGCCCTCTCCGGCGCCTTCGAGCTCCTCATCCGATTCATGATGATGGTTGCGATCAGCGTGGACACCATGGTGCTCCTCGGCTACTTCCGCCTCCGGAAGACGCGCCCCGACCTCGCGCGGCCCTTCCGGGTCCCGGGACATCCGTGGATTCCCGGGCTGACCATCGTGCTCTATGTCGCCATCCTGGCTATTCTGGTCGGCACCCAGCCGGTTCTGGCCGTGGGCGGCGGTGCCATGATCGCCGGCCTGACCGTGGCGGGCTGGCTCGTCAGCCGCCGGAATCCGCCCGCCGGACCACACAAGGTCCCGCTGCCATGACCGAATCTGCAGAGAGCCCCACGCCCGCCAGCGCCGACGAGCTCGTGGACCCGGAGAGCCTGGATGCCTTCCTGGCCGCCCTGACCGATGTGGGCATCACCCACGTCGTAGGGATCCCCGACAACACATCGGGCGTCCTCTTCCACGCCCTCCGCGCCCACCCGTCCATTCGGGGGATCATCGCGACCCGCGAGGGTGAGGCGTTCGCGCTGGCGTCGGGGCTCTGGCTCGGCGGCGCCTTCCCCCTGGTGGTGGTCCAGAACACCGGATTCCTGGAGTCCGGCGACGCGCTGCGTGGCACGGCCGTGCGCATGGGCGTCCCGCTGCCCGTGATGGTGACGGGGCGGGGATACGCCAAGATGACGGCGGCGGGCCTCGGCCCCGATGCACCCCGGACCCGGGCGCTCCTGGTGCGCCCCGACGTGGACTCGGTGGCGCTGTTCACCGAGCCGACCCTGGACGCCTGGGGCATTCCCTTCGAGACCTGCGGCGACGCGGACGATCCGGCGGCGGGTGTGCGGCGCGTCGTGGAGCGCGCCCGCTCCGAGGAGCGGCCGGTGGCGCTCCTCCTGGTGCGCGCGCTGCAGGGGAGGAGCTGACATGCTCACCCGTGCCGAGCTCCTGGAGCCCCTGGCCGAGCTCCGCACCGACGAGGTCGTGGTGACCACCATGAGCGTGACGCGGCCCTGGGGCCGTCTGTCGGACTCGGACCTGGACTTCGCCTCGGCGGACTCGGCCATGGGCCACGCCGCGGACCTCGCCCTGGGCGTCGCCCTGGCTCGACCCGACCGCCGCGTCATCTGCCTCAACGGCGACGGCAGCATGCTCATGACCCTGGGGACGCTGGCCACCGCCGCCGGATCCGGGGCCGCCAACTACGTCCTGGTCGTGGCGGAGAACGGCACATACGAGATCACCGGCAACCAGCCGATCCCGGGCGCGGGATGCATCGACTTCTCCGCCATGGCCAAGGCGGC
>JASFRY010000582.1:0-3115 GCA_050114675.1 Gemmatimonadota bacterium
TCCCGCCACGATTGGCGCCGACACCACGCCGCCGACGTTGGCCATGCTCCCGGTGGCGAAGAAGAAGAGCGGCGCGCGGATCATACGTGCGACGACCAGAAGGATGGCCGCCTGCAGGGCGATCCATGTCACCCCCGCAGCCAGGTAGAGCGGTGCCTCCACCACGGACCGGAGGTCCGCCTGCGACCCCAGGCCGGCCAGGAGCAGGTAGAGCGCCGCGTTGCCGAGCTTCGACGCCCCGGCGCGTTCCAGGCTGCGCACCGGCGTGAACGAGAGGACGAGGCCGCCGGTGACCACGACGATCACAGCCCAGGTGGTGTGACTGAGGATGGTCGGGCTGCCGAGCTCGGGGAGCCGGTCCCCGGCCATGACCGAGGCTACGGCACCGCCCAGCCCCAGGCCCACCAGCATGACGGCATCGCGCACCTCCATGGGACGACGCATGGCGTCCACCTCGGCGAGGTGACGGTTGGCCTCCTCCAGGGACCCGGTATGGGCACGGTTGTACCGGTCGAAACGTGCCTGATGGGCGCTGAAGAAAAGCAGGATGCCCATCCATCCGTAGCCCACCACCGCATCCACCACGATGACCGGGCCCAGCGCGTCGGGGGGCGTGCCCACGCTGGCGGCCATGGCCACCATGTTGGACGCTCCGCCGATCCAGCTCCCGGACAACGCCGCGAAGCCCATCCAGGCGTCCGGGGGAAGGAAGTGGCCAAAGACCAGCAACGCCAGGGGCCCACCCAGGACGATCCCCGTCGTGCCCGCAAGCAGCATGACGGTGGCCGTCCTGCCCAACCGCGCCACCGCCGGCAGGTCCACGGTGATCATGAGCAGGAGGAGCGAGAACGGGAGCGCGTAGCGGATCAGCGCGTCATACGTGGGTGACGAGGCGGGGGTGATCCCCAGCGTCGTGGCGATGGTGGGGAGGAAATACACGTAGAGGATGGGCGGCGTGATCTCGAACAGCCGGCGGAGCCGGGGCACCCCGCTGAGCCAGAACACCACGGCGGGGACCCCGGCCAACCACGCCGCGACCGCCATGGGGTCCTGCAGCAGGGCGTGGGCGGACGCGGTCGAAGGCATCCTTCAGGGAGCTCCCACCGCCAGGAGTGGATCCCCCTCGTTCATGGCCAGAGACGTGACCAGGAACAGGACGATCCCCGAGGCCGGAGCCACGTATTCCCGGAGCGTCTCCCCGAAGTAGTCCCGCACCCGGCCCACCGGCTGGCCCGCCTCCACGGTGTCTCCGAGAGCGACGGACGGATACCAGCACCCGCTCTGCTCTGCGAAACGCCACTCGAAACGGCTCAAGGCCCGCACCGGCTCCACCGGCTCCGGCTCCCCGGGCAGGACGCTCAGACTCCTGAGCACGTTGCGGCACCCCTTCAGGTGGATGGCCACACAGTCCTCGTCGAGCCGGCCCAGCTGCCCGGCCTCGGCAAGGATGGCCGGCACGCCCGCGGCCGCGGCAGCGGAGTACGTCCCGCCCTTCACCGAAGCGCTGGCGATGACGTTCGGGATGCCGTAGACGGCGGCCATGGCGCGGGATCGGGCCACGACGTCGGGTTCCGCGACGTCCGAGTAGATGGTGAACGGCACCAGCGCCTCGTGGATGTCCCCACCGTGGAGGTCGATCCAGGCGTCCACGCTCCGCGCCACCTCCATCAGCGTAAACGCCATGCGCTGGGAGAGGGAGCCTGCCGGGTCACCGGGGAACTGGCGGTTCAGGTTCTTGCCGTCCTCCGGCACCACGTACTGCCGGCGGGCGTGGAAGGCCGGAAGGCTGACCGGGTTCACCACCACCACGGCCCCACGCATCCGCCCTGGATCCAGCTCCCGCGAGATCCGAATGGCGGCCTCGATCCCTGGATATTCGCCGCCGTGGACGCCACCGGTGATGAGAACCCGGGGACCGTCCTCGGCCCCGTGTACTGCCGTGAACGGCATGCGCGTCTCCGTGCCTCGCACGTTGAGGAACCCCGTCCTCCTGGACGACGGCGGGACCGGGACTCCACCCGGCTTAAACTCGTCCATGGTCTCCTCCTCGGTCTTCCGGACACCACCAATAGGGTGAGATCGGCCCGGAAGCGCCAGCGCCGGCCCCACCCTTTCTTGACGTTGCCGCGGTTATCGCCCAGCGGTAAGATCCCCTTCATGCCGCACGTCAAGTTCGGGGATGCGCAATCGGCGCGAGTGGTCTTCCTGGCGCTCCTCCCGTGTGTTCTCTCCGCCGGCATTCGGCCGGAACCGGCTCCGACACAACAGTCCCCCATCGTCGTCGGGAAGGTCATTCGCGCGGATCATGGCGTCGTCGTGGCCGCGCATCCGGATGCGGCCCGCGTTGGCGCCGAGATTCTGCGAAGCGGGGGCAACGCAATGGACGCCGCAGTGGCCACCGCGTTCGCCCTTGCCGTCGTCGAGCCCGAGGCTTCCGGTCTCGGAGGCGGGGGATTCCTGTTGCACTACGACGTGGCGGAAGACGAATACTCCGCCCTGGACTACCGTGAGCTCGCGCCCTCGGAGTCGACGCCGGAGATGTTCTCCCTCGCCGGCCCGGGGCTGCCCGGCCACTGGAGCGGGCCCGCCGACGAACCCTCCCAGACGGCCCTCCGCAAATTCGGCGGAGGTGCGGTGGCGGTTCCACGCATGGTCGCCGGGCTGATGGAGGCCCAGAGCAGACACGGGCGACTGCCTCTGGCAGACGTGCTGGAGCCGGTGATTCGCCTCGCCGAGGACGGGTTCGAAGTCAGCGAACACCTGTACGGTACGGTGTTGGATGCCTATGACGTCCTCCTCTCCAACGAGCCCATGGGTACAGTCTTTCTGAACGACGGCCTCCCATACGAACCCGGTGAACTGATGCGCCGACCCGACCTGGCGGGAACGCTGCGGATCATCGTCGCGGGCGGGGCCGACGCGTTCTATCGTGGCGAGATGGCCGAGGCCATCGTCCAGTCGGTGCGCGGGGCCGGCGGCATCCTCTCTCTCGATGACCTGGCGTCGGTTTCCGTCCAGGAGGAACCGGCGCTGCGCACCACGTACAGGGGGCGGTCCCTGGTTGGACTTCAGGTACCGGCAGGTGCGATTCCCATCTTCGAGGCCCTTCACATCC
>JASFRY010000583.1:0-3113 GCA_050114675.1 Gemmatimonadota bacterium
GAGCTCGGCCACTCGTCCACCGACATGATCGAAGACCGCTACGGCCACCTGCACGACCGGGCCACGCTCGGCGGTTCGGAGGTGGTGGAGTACCGCGTGGAGGCCCATGAGGAGGCGCTCCGGGAGAGACTGGCGGCCCTCCGCTGACAGGTCATTTGTCAGCGAAGTTGTCAGCGGATCGCCCCGTCAGAGGGCATGAGAAAGGCCCCGCAGGGAGCTAAGTCCTTGCGGGGCCTTCTTTTCCACCCAGAGCGGGCGACCGGGTTCGAACCGGCGACCCTCAGCTTGGGAAGCTGATGCTCTACCAACTGAGCTACGCCCGCGTGAAGCGAAAAATCTAGCAGCCGCGGTTCCGGGTCAAGCAGGACGGGACGGTCCGGCAGCTGCCGGACCGTCCCGCCTCGTCTGCCCCGCGGGAGGGTCGGGGCTCAGCTCACCTGGAGCGTGTAGCCGTACCCATCGACCTTGCCGGTGCCGCCGGAGAAGTCGACCTCGAACTGAACCGGCGTGTCGGTGTCGCTCACGGTCACCTGCTTGGTTGCCGTGCCCACCGAGTTCCCCTGGGTGTCGTAGAACGTGAAGTTCAGCGTCACCTGGGTGCCGGGGTCCACGTTCTTGTTCAGGACGCTGCCGGTCACCCGAGCCCCGTCGTCACGGCGCGTCATCTGAAGGTCGTTCACCGTGACCTTCAACGCCTCGATCTGGTTCACGAGCTCGGACGCCCGCTGGCTGTCACCGTTCTGGTTCACGGCCTGGGCCAGGATCAGGTACGCGTTCTGGTTGTTGGGGTCGAGCTTGATCCAGCGCTCCCCCGGGGTCGGCACGTCGGCGTAGGCCGAGTCGATCTGGAGCGAGCGGGTCCACATCTCCAGCGCGTCCCGATCGTTGACGCTCGTTTCGGCGGCCCTGCCGAAGGCCTCCGCGGCCTTGTCGTACGCCTCGCCCTGGTAGAATCCCACGCCGATGTTGTACAGGTCGCCGGCGGTGAGGTCGGGCCGGGTCATGAGGTTGTCGTAGACCCGGAACGCCTCCTCGGTGTTGCCCATCTGGATGAGCATGGCCGCCAGGTTCCGCGCCATGGGCACGTTGTCGGGATCCTCCTGCACGATCTGGCGGAAGATGCCCGCCGCTTCCTCGAAGCGGCCGGCGTCGGCCAGGACGGTGGCCTTGGTGAGGGGGATGGCCGCGCCCTGCTCCTTCCAACTCGCCGCCGTCGCCGAATCCACGTTCTCGATGGCGTCGGAGTTGATGATCTCCTGGGCCCGATCGAGGTTCTCCAGCGCCTTGTCGTCCTCGCGCATCTGCGCGTAGATCTGGCCCAGCGTGATGCGGGCCTCGGGACGCTTGTCGTAGATGGCGTTGGCGTCCTCGAACACCTTCGCGGCCGCCTCGTAGTCGCCGCTGTTCACCAGCGGGATCGCCTTGTTGTAGAGGTCGATCCACGCCCGCTCACGGATGCCGTCGGTCTCCAGCGTGTAGATGGGCCGGAGCGCTTCGGCCTTGCTCAGGTACCGGTTGGCTTCCTGGTACTGGCCCAGCCCGATGCTGGCCACGCCGGCCTGACGCCAGGAGAGCGGGTTGGTGGAGTCGGCGGCGATGCCGGCCTTGGCCGACTCGAGTGCCTGGCCGTAGAGCTGCTGGGCCTGAGCCTCGTCCTCGGTCTGGCTGGCCTGGTCCAGGGCTCGCTTGGCCTCGCGCGTCTCTTCGTTGTCGCGGGGCCGTTCGCCCTGCGCCAGGACCGTGCCACCGGCCACGGGGCTGGGCGCCGAGCCGCCGCCGGCCGAGGACGCGCCGCCGGCGCAGGCGGAGAGGCCGAAGCCCAACGCCAGAGTCAGGACGAGTCCATGACGGATCTTCATCCGCTGATCCTCCCTTGGGGTCGTGAAGTGGGTAGACCGAATAACTTAGAATCGCCGGAAAACGGCGTCAAACGGTCATTCTCCCTTTGAACACTGTCGTATACGCCGAATTGCTTCGTCCTTTCCGAGTGCTGCAAGGATCTTGCCGAGATCCGGCCCTTCCGCAGCGCCCGTGAGGGCCCTGCGGACCGGGTGGAAGAGGGCCGCTCCGCGGGCTCCCGCGGCCTTTCCCGCCTCCCGCACCGCCTTGCCCAGCGCGGCACTGCTCCACTCCTCCTGCTCGGCAAGTCGTCGGGCCACTTCGGAGAGGACGCCACGGGCGTCGGCGTCGCCCGCCAGCTCCCGCCAGACGCCGACGAGGACCGGATCCTCGCCGGGAAAGAGCAGCGCGAGCTTTTCGTTGATGTCTCCGTAGGTGTCCAGGCGCGTGCGCAGGGCGTCTACCACGGGTTCCAGCCGATCGGCGGCGGCCGGGTAGCGCGCACGGTCCAGGAAGGGCGCCACATGGGCCGCCAACGTCGTCGTCTCCTCCCGGGCGAGGTGCTGGGCGGCGATCCAGGTCAGCTTCTCCGGGTCCATCTGTGTGTCACTGCGTCCGACGCGCTCCAGGGATACGGTGTCCACCAGCGCCCGGCGGTCCAGGACCTCGGTGCCGTCGGGGTGGGACCAGCCCAGCAGCGACAGGTAGTTGAGCACGGCCTCGGCGGGATACCCCCGGTGCCTGAGCTCCGCGACCCCTACCGCCCCCTCGCGCTTGGACAGCTTGCGACCGTCGGGGCCCAGCACCGTGGGAAGATGGGCGAACACCGGCCGGTCTCGTCCCAGGGCGTCGAAGATCAGTGCCTGCTTGGGCGTGTTGGAGAGGTGGCCCACCCCCCGGATGACATGGGTGATCTCCATGTCCACGTCGTCGGCCACCACGGCGAAATTGTACGTGACGCGGCCGTCCGACCGACGGATGATGAAGTCGTCGATATCGTTTGTGGGAAATGTGATAGGGCCGAACACCTCATCCTGGATCTCGATATCGTCCATGCCCTCCGGTACGGCGAAGCGGATAGCGGGCGGCACGTCGCCGGCCGCGGAGCGCGCCGCGCGTTGGGCTGCTGTGAGATGGCGGCATCGGCCCGGATATCGGTGGACCTCGCGTCCGTCCTTCCCCACCTCCACGTCCCGTGCCAGCTCCTCGGGGGTGCAGAAGCACGGGTAGGCATCACCCGAAGCCAGCAGGGCGTCGATGGCCCGCCGGTGGAG
>JASFRY010000584.1:0-3070 GCA_050114675.1 Gemmatimonadota bacterium
CGGTGCCGGCCCTCCGGCACCCCGTCCTTCCCGCGCTCCTCGCCTGCGCGGCCCTGGCCTGGTCCGGGGTCCGCCCTCCGTCCATCCTCATCGCTCAGGAGGTCGCTCCCGAGCAGGTGGATGCGCTTCACTGGCGCTGCCGGCGCTGCGCCACAGGCGTTCTCATGGATGGCGTGGCGTGCCGTACGCACACGGACCGGAATCCGGTGCTTCTTCCTGTCATTCTGTACAAAATGTACATATATTCCAACCCTCCGGTGCGCCATGCGGTCCAAGGAGACACGAGGAAACACGCGTATGAAACCCATCACCACCGCTGAAGCGCGAAAGAACATGGCCGAGCTGCTCAACCGGGCGGCCTACGGAGGGGAGCGCTTCGTCGTGACCCGCCACGGCAAGGAGCTGGTGGCCATCGTCCCCGTGGGCGATGCGACACTGCTGGAGCGGCTCCGTGCCCTCCTGGAGAAGCGTGACTACGAGGCCGCTCTGGAAGCCGTCTCCGAGCTCGGGACGGTTCCCTGGGACGAGGTCCGGCGGGAGCTGGACCTCTGAGGGTGGATCGGGACCGGATGACACCGAGCCCACGGCGCGCGTCGCCGACACACTGGCGGGTCGAGCTGTCTCGCCCGGCGGTGCACGCGCTGCGCTCGCTCCCCCGGGACGAGCAGCGACACGTGGCCCGGCGGATCCGCCGCCTCGAGCGGGAGGGCCCCCAGGCCCCCGAGGCATCGGCCGCCGCCTATCCCATGGAGATCACTGCCGGGGAGCAGGCGCTGGCGTGCATCGTCGACGCCGAGGCACGGACCCTCGTCGTCGTGACGATGCGACCGGCGGAGGTGTCGGCGGGGCGTGCGACGGCCTGGTTGGCCAGGCGCTGGATGGGGCGATGGGTGAGACGTTGGATCGACTTCGAAAGGGGAGGTGTGGGGATGGGAGGGACGCTCCAGGACCTGGGATACGCGCTGCGGGCGCTCAGGAGAGCGCCGGGATTCGCCATGGTGGCGGTGCTCACGCTGGCGCTGGGGATCGGCGCGGCCACGGCGATCTTCAGCGTGGCCGACGGCGTGTTGCTGACGCCGCTGCCCTATGGTCGCCCCCAGGGCGTGGTGGACATCTACGCCTCCTGGGACAACTACAAGGACCGGACCTGGGTGGCCGAAGACGAATTCCAGCTCTGGCACCAGGAGAGCCGTACGGTGGAGGATGCCGCTCTCTACTACCGGGGCAGCGCCACCTTCACCGACGTGGACAACCCGGAGCGGGTGAGCGGGGCGTCGGTCACGCCCAATCTCTTCTCGGTGCTGGAGGTGGATCCCGCGGTGGGCCGCACCTTCACCTGGGACGAGGCGCGGCGACCCGACCCGCCCATCATGCTGAGCTGGGACGTCTGGCAGCGGCGCTACGGAGGGGACCGGGCCATCGTGGGACAGACCGTGGAGCTGGATGGGGCCCTCCGGACGGTCGTGGGCGTTCTCCCCCGGGGCTTCGCCCTGCCCCAGGACTTCGGGTCGAACTCCGTGACCGACGTGTACGAGCCCTACTACGTGGACCTGGAGTCGCCGGCGCCGGACCTGGGCGGCGGGGGTAGCCACGGCGCCTTCGTCGTAGGTCGCCTTCGGGACGGAGCCACGGTCGCCCAGGCGCAGCGGGACCTCCAGGAGGTCCAGGCGCGGGTGCCTGCCGTCGGGCTCTACTCGCGGGAGCGCCATTTCATGCCCCGCGTCTACGCGGCCCGGGACGACGTGATCGGCTCGGCCAGGACCACCATCTGGCTTCTCCTGGGGACCGTGGCTTTCGTTCTCCTCATCGCCTGCGGCAACGTGGCCAACCTGCTCCTCTCCCGTGCAGAGGCCCGCTCGGGCGAGATGGCGGTGCGGAGTGCCCTGGGTGCCGGCCGCGTGCGCATCGTGCGCCAACTCCTGGTGGAAAGCGGGGTGTTGGCTTTGGTCGGCGGCGCCCTGGGGCTGGGTCTGGCCGGCGTCGGCATCCGCGTCCTCCTGGCCATCGACCCCGACGCGGTGCCTCGGGCCGCCTCCGTCTCGATGAACGGCGCCGTGATCCTCTTCGCTCTGGGCGTCTCGCTGCTCACGGCGCTTCTCTTCGGGGCCGTGCCCGCCCTGCGGGTGGCCCGCGGCGGTGAGGCCCGGCGTCTGCGGGAGCGACGGCCAGGGGCCGGAACAGGGCGCAGTGCCCACCGGACCCAGAGCCTGCTGGTGGCGGCCCAGATGGCCATGGCGGTCATCCTCCTCACCGGCGCCGGACTCATGGGGCGCACGTTCGCGAAGCTTCTGGCCGTGGACCCGGGCTTCGCCCCCGAGAACGTCCTCACGCTTCGTATGACCGTGCCTCCCGCCACCTATCCAGAGGCCGGGGACGTGGTGGGCTTCTACCGGGAGCTCCTCCGCCGCGTCCGCGAGATTCCCGGGGTGCGCACGGCCGGTGCCGCCCGCATCCTCCCGCTGGCCAGCACCATGGGCGACGCGGGCTTCCGGGTGGAGGGGTACGAGCCGGCGCCCGACGAGTCCATGCAGGCCGAGTGGCAGTGGGTGACGCCCGGCTACCTGGAGGCCATGCGGGTCCCTCTTCTCGAGGGCCGTACCTTCGACGAGCGCGACGGACCCGGCGCCGCTGGCGTCATCATCATCAACAAGGCCCTGGCCGACCGCTACTTCCAGGGACGGGACCCCATCGGTAAACACATGGTCGCCTACCGGGACACGGCCACGGTGGTGGGCGTGGTGGGGAACGTGGCCCACAATGGGATCACGGCGGCCAGGCGGTACCGCTACTACCGACCCCACGCCCAGCTGGACGGCACGACGGGCCCACGCCCGTCACGCTCCATGACCCTGACCATCGAGACCGAGGGCGACCCCAGGAGCGTGCTGGCTCCGGTGCGAGGGGTGATCCGGGCCCTGGATCCCTCCATCCCGGTGTCCCAGGTCCAGACCATGGACGAGGTGCTCGCTACGGCGCTCGCGCCCCAGCGCTTCGCCCTGGTTCTCCTGGCCGTCTTCGCGGCCATCGCCCTCACCCTGGCGCTGGTCGGGATCTACGGAGTCCTGGCCTA
>JASFRY010000585.1:0-3065 GCA_050114675.1 Gemmatimonadota bacterium
GCAGGTGGTGGCTGTTGTGCGCCAGGCGTTGTGGCTTTTCAACCAACGGCGAAAGGGGGGCGGGTGATGCACCCGCCCCCCCTCCGGTAGATCCTGTTCCTTGGAGACCAGCGGCTTCGGCCGGGGGCCCGGCGAGTCGTCAGCCTTTGAGGGGCACCGTGACCTCCAGGTGGGCCCTGGGATTCAGGGTGATGTACTGGCTGGACAGGTCCAGGCCCTCCTCCGGCCGCAGGAAGAGCTGCACGTTCTGGGAATCGCGCGTGAGCGAGGCCGGCAGCGTAAAGGTGCGGGTCTGGTCAGCGCCCACCGTACCGATGGTCCGGTCGAAGTCACCGGACTGGATGACCACCGACACGCTCTGGGCGCGTGGGTTCTCCACCGTCAGCGTGGTTGCGTTGGGATCGAGGTCAGGCATCATGATGCGGGGTTGGGGCAGGTACCCCGTGTCGTTGTTGGGGACCAGGACCTTGAGGGTGCCATGGTCCGGCACCGTGATGTCCGGGGACCGGAGATCCGTGCCTTGGGCGGGATGCACCACGACGCGCGCGGTCTCGTCCAGGTCGAGGTACCTGGGCACGGTGAGGTCCCCAATGGAATTGGCGCCCACCGTCCCGAGCTTCGCATCGATCTCGCCTCGCTCCAGATAGACCACGACCGGCTCGGGCCGCGTGTTGTCCACGGCGATGGTCCGGGAAGCCTTCGAGGGCGGCGAGGCGGCGAGGGCGGCGCTCGGAATGGTCAAGGCAGCCAGGGCCAGGGTCCCACCAGTCAGCATCAGTCCTTTGAGGGGAGTGTACATGTCGATGTTCTCCGTCTATGCAATGGGCGTATCGCCTCCTGATACCCAAACGGTCCTTGCATCGGGCGTGCCATTTCCGTAAATGAATATTTGACAACGGGTTATGTGATTCGTGCTTGAATGCATGTCGCGCAATGGGTGGCCGTAGTGCGCCAGGGGTTGCGCATTTCCACCAACAACGACCGGAGCGGGGGTGTCGGTGCGACCGTGCTCGCATCCCCGGCGTCCGGGGTGTAATCTCGACCCCTCACTCTCCGTGCGGATCGGGAGGTGCTGCCCATGGATCACCTGCTGCAGGATGTGCGGTACGCGCTGCGCTCCCTCACGGCGGCCCCCGGCTTTCTGTTCATAGCGGTGGCGACCATCGCAGTCGGCATCGGCGCCACCACGGCCATCTTCAGCGTCGTGCATGCGGTGCTCCTGCGGCCCTTGCCCTACACCGCCCCCGACCGCCTCGTCTTCGTCCGGGGTGCGCTGACCAGCCGCGATGTCGACGATTGGCCCATCTCTCCCCGCATCCTCCTCGACCTGCGGGAGCGCGTCGACCTCATCCAGCAGATGGAGGGCCAGTTCACGTTCAGCGGGACCCTCATCGACGACGACGACCAGGCGGTGCAGGTCATCGCGGGCGGTGTGACGCCCGGGCTCTTCTCCCTGCTGGGGGTGAGACCCGCCCTGGGACGCGCCTTCACGGATGACGACGCGGCACCTTTGGCGGACGACGTCGATCCCGACAACGTCCCACCCACGGCGGTCATCCTCAGCTACGACACGTGGCAACGGCACTTCGGGGGTGATGACGACATCGTCGGTCACTTCATCCAGGTCATGGGCAACCGCGTCGAGGTCGTAGGCGTGATGAAGCCGGGCTTCAAGCTCCTCATGCCGGCGGACTCACGGATGGCGTCCGAGGTGGACGTGTGGCTCACCCCCCGCATCGACATGGTCAACGCCGATCGCCGGCAAGCCACGTTCGAGGTGGTGGGCAGGCTCCGCGCCGGAGCGACCCTCGCCCAGGCTCAAGCTCAGGTGGACGGCGTCAGTGCCTTCGTGCGACAGGTCAACCCGTCGGGCAAAGCGGCGGGATACGACATGCGGGTCGTGGGCATGCAGCAGGACGTCGCCGCCTCGGTGCGTCCCGTGCTCCTCGCCCTCCTGGGCACGGTGTGCTTCGTGCTGCTCATCGCGTGCGCGAACGTCTCGAGCCTTTTGCTTGTTCGGGGATCTCTCAGAGCTCGTGACAACGCGGTGCGGGCAGCGCTGGGGGCGACCCGCGGCCGGGTCGTTCGCCAGATGCTCACCGAGAGCCTGGTGTTGGCCTCCCTGGGTACGGTTGCCGGCCTGGTCCTGGCCTACTTCGGGATCCGCGGACTCCTCGCCCTCGGCCCGCCGGAGTTCCCACGCATGGAGACCGTATCCATCGACGCCACGGTGCTCCTGTTCGCTCTGGCAGCGACAGTGGGCGCCGCCCTCCTGTTCGGACTTCTGCCGGCGATGCGCGCGGGGCGCTCCGACGTCGCCGAGGTGCTCAAGGAAGGGGGGCGAACGTCCGCGCTGGGACGCACGGGATCGCTGAGGGCGGGGGTCGTCACCGCCGAGGTGGCGCTCTCGGTGGTGCTCCTCATCGGAGCGGGCCTGATGATCCGGAGCTTCGTCGCGCTCCAACGCTCCGACCCCGGGTTCGACACCGGTTCGGCCCTCACCTTCAACGTCCAGCTGCCGGGATACAACCGCGAGCGACGCCGTGTCTTCATGGATGAGCTGCGTGGCCGTCTGGCGGCGCTGCCGGGCGTCGAGGACGTGTCCGCCGCCACCATGGCTCCCCTGGTCGGCGCATCTCCGTCGGGCAGGTACGGGACACGGGAGGCGCTCACCGACGAGGCGCTCTACGGCCAGGCGACCTATCGTTTCGTCTATCCGGACTACTTCAAGACCATGGGGACCAAGGTCCTGGACGGAAGGGCGTTCGACCCGTCGGACTTCGCCGGGGACGGTGCCGCCACCGCCATCATCGATGAGATCGTGGCCAAGCGCCTCTGGCCCAACGAGAGCCCCGTGGGACGGACGTTGGTCATCCGACGGGCTCCGGAGCCGGAGATGGTGCAGGTTGTGGGTGTGGTGCAGCACGAGCGATCCGAATCCCCTGCGTTCGACAGCCAGGAGGCTGTCTACTTCAACGCCCGGTGGGCCGGGGACCCAGGCAACACCGACTGGATTCTCCGTACCGCCGCGGTCGCGCCTACGAGCCTGGCCCCGGCTGTTCGGG
>JASFRY010000586.1:0-3060 GCA_050114675.1 Gemmatimonadota bacterium
AGTTCCTGGTCCGCGGTCGGATCCACCGGGCGGTGGTGCTCGACGCGGGCCGACTACAGGGGATCGTGACGTCGGGCGACATCCTGAGGACCGTGGCCGACGGGCTCCTGGAAGCGTAGAAGACGCGGCAGATCGGCCGGCGACCGAGCTTGTGCGCGGCGCGTTGTTCGGCTGGCGGCCCGTGTCCTCTCGTTGTACGCTGGCGAACCACTTGGCGTCCCGGGCCCCTCACCGCGCCCCCCAGACCCTGGAGGTTCCGTGCATCCGTCCCGCATCGTCCTCGCCGTCATCTTCTCCTTCGTCGCCGCATCCCCGCCGGCCCGGGCCCAGCTGTCTCCCCAGACACAGACCGACGACTACACGCGCTATGAGCTCCAGGCGCCCGGGAGCGGCGCCTTCCGCATCTACTACGACGTCACGGCCACCACTGCCGGCGCTCGCTTCTACTACAACACGATCAGAGCCGGCGCCGAGGAGGAGGTCCACGGCGTCACCGACCTCCACACCGGAAGGGCGCTGGACTGGGAGGTGGTGGATGGGGCATACGCCCGGGCGAACGGCCATCCCCGGGCAAGCCTGGACGGGCGCTACATCAAGGTGACGCTGGCGCGGCCCGTTCCCGAGGGAGGGCAGGGACGGATCCGCATCGACAAGACATACGTCGACGAGAGGAGCTACTTCACGGACGGGAACGACATCGTCTTCGCACGTTCCCTGGGAATCCGCCGGAACGCGGTGGTTCTACCCGCCGGATACGAGCTGGTGGAAGCCGACTACCCGGTCCAGGTGGATACCGAAGCGGACGGTCGCATCCGCGTCAGCTTCATGAACCCGGGCCCCGGGAGCATCGACTTCCGCGTGCGGGGACGGCCCCTTCCGGCCGGAACGCACAACGTGCCCGGCGACGTCGCGTACGGCCCCGTCGAGACCTCGGGCGGTGGGGCGCCGCTCCGGGCCAGGGTGGGATGGAGGTTCTCCCAGAGGGCCTTCGAGAACCGGGACATCACCTACTTCCTGCAGCAGCCCTCGACCCACGCCTTCCGTCTCTTCCACGACTACACCGAGGCCCGGCCCGGCGTGGACCGCTACCTGAACGTGGTCCGGGCGGGCTCGTCGGCCTCGGACCCCGAGGCGTTCAACCTGGACACGGGGGAGCGCCTGAGGGTGGAGGAGCTCAGGGGCGAGGAGATCACGCGTCGGAGCATCGACATCGGGGAGGAGGTCACGCCCGAGACCGAGGTAGTCGTCATCTGGTTCGACCCGGTGCGAGAGGGTGCCTCCACACGCCTGCGCATCTGGGAGACGTACACCGACCCGGGCCGTTATGTCGTTTCCGGAAACGAGCTGGTGTGGGACCGGGCCTTCGGGCGCGCACGCAACACCGTGGTCCTGCCCGAGGGGTGGTATCTCACGGCCAACGCCATTCCCGGGGTGGTGGGTGAGACCGAGGACGGACGGATCCGCATCCGCTACATCAACCCGCGGCCCGACCAGATCCAGGTCTTCGTGAAGGGGAGGCGTCGGGGAAGGTAGCACCGGGACCACGGCGCAAAGGCTCTCGGCTCGGCGAACGAAGCCGAAGCGCCCTCACCCGCCCCGGGCGACCTGCACGGCGAACCACACCAGGACCACGCCCACGACGGCGTTGATGCGGGCCAGGAGCGCGGCGCGGCTCCGGAGCGTCCGGGCTTCCACCGTGCCGGGCTCCACTCGGCCGGCCTCGGGTCCAAGCCAGAAGTCGTGGAGCCCCTGGACGACGAGCATCACCAACACCGCGGCGAGCTTCCACCGGAGGGCGGTGGCGCACGCGTCCACCGGCGCGCCGGATCAACTGGTGGCGTTGGCCAGACGATTGAGGCGGTAGGCCCTCAGCGGTTCCGCCGCTTGTCCCGGGGGATGTCCACCCTCCCCGCGACGCCGCTGTAGCGGATGCTCCCGCTCCCGTCGTTCGCGACCCGGAAATTCCCCTGGACGTCCCGCACCGCGATGGATCCCGACCCGTCGTTCTCCACCACAACGTCGTGCTGGACCGCCGCCACCCGGATGGAGCCGGAGCCGTCCTGGAGCCGGACGTCGCCCTGGACGCCCTCCACCTCGATGCCGCCGGATCCGTCGTCGATGCTCAGGTCCCCGGAGACGTCGGCCACGTCGATGCCGCCCGACCCGTCCTCGATGGAAACCGGTCCGCTGGCGCCCCGGATCGTGATCCCGCCCGAGGAGTCGTCGATACGCAGCGCCCCGGTTCCGGACAGGTCCATCTCCCCGGAGGAATCGTCCACGTCCAGCGGCATGCCGCGGGGGACCAGCACCACCAGGTCCAGGCGGGCGTAGTCATGTCCACCCCAGCCCCCGAAGGAGCGACGGGGATAGTGGGTCTCGAGGGCCAGATCGCCCCCATCTGCCTCCAGGGTGACCTGCAGGTCGTCCAGGTACGCCTCGTCGGAGGCGCACGCCCTGGCCACGACCTGAACCTGATCCAGGCCGTCACGGCCTTCCACGGTGAGCGAGCCCGAGCCGGCCTGCAGACGGAGCCACTGGGACGTGGAAGCCCCCAGCGCCATCTTGCGTTCGGCCTCGTAGGCGCACGAGCCCTGGTCACCCATGCGGACGCGCACGGCCACGTCCGGGACGTCGACGTCCACCTTCACGTCGGGCCTCACGCGAACGCGCACCGCCCGATCCCCGGGCGCCTCGTGGGCAAGGAGCCCCACCGCGTAATCGCCTCCGAACCCCACCAGCCCGTACCCCAGAAACAGCGAAAGCACCTTCACTCCACGCGCGATCATGCGGTCCTCCCTCGGTGGCGCCCTGCAAGTCTGACGTTCACTCTCTTGGACGAACGGCACATGGCGACGGTTGGAAGCACCGTCGTGGCCTACATCTCCCAACCCGTCCCGCTCCCCTCTCGGTGTCCCGGACGGCTCCGTCCCACCGTGAGTTTCAAACCCTCGGAGACGGCGCACCGCCTCCCGGGCCCACGGCCGGGGGCGCTCGGGGGACGGAACGACAGCCATGTCCCGATGGTTATAGAGGGACCGGCCTCAAAACAAAGGATCCTCG
>JASFRY010000587.1:0-3044 GCA_050114675.1 Gemmatimonadota bacterium
CCGGATATCGGTGGACCTCGCGTCCGTCCTTCCCCACCTCCACGTCCCGTGCCAGCTCCTCGGGGGTGCAGAAGCACGGGTAGGCATCACCCGAAGCCAGCAGGGCGTCGATGGCCCGCCGGTGGAGCCCCTCGCGCTCGCTCTGACGGTAGGGGCCGTGGCCCCCTCCGATGTCGGGTCCCTCGTCCCAGTCCAGGCCCAGCCAGCGCAGGTCGTCCAGGATCCCCTGCTCTCCCCCGGCCACGTTGCGCTCCACGTCCGTGTCCTCGATGCGCAGCACGAAGACGCCCCGGTGCCTGCGGGCGAAGAGCCAGTTGAACACGGCGGCCCGCACGTTGCCGAGGTGGAGCTGCCCCGTGGGACTGGGCGCGAAGCGGGTGCGAACGGTCATATCGTCTCCCGGTGTGTTGCCGGATTCACTTTCCCAGGTAGGTCAGGACCCGCGTGGCCAGGACGTCGGAGAAGCCCGGGACCCGGGCGATCTCGTCGCGTGTGGCCTCACGTACGCCCTTGAGGGAGCCGAAGCGCCGCAGGAGCTCCCGCTGACGCGCGGGCCCGACCCCGGGGATGTCACCCAGGTCGCTCCGCAGGGTGCGCTTGCTCCGGAGCTTGCGGTTGTACTGCACGGCGAAGCGATGGGCCTCGTCACGGATCCGCTGGAGGAGGTGGAGTGCACGGTTCCTTCGATCCAGGCGCACGGCGTCCTTCCGGCCCGGCAGGAACACCTCCTCCTCCTTCTTGGCCAGGGCGATGGCCTGGACGTCCGCAAGCTCCAGGTGCTCAAGGGCTGCCACGGCCGCGCCGAGCTGCCCCTTCCCACCGTCGATGACCGCCAGATCCGGGAGCGGACGTTCCTCGTCCCTCTGCCGGCGGAAGTAGCGGGTCACGGCCTCGTTCATGGAGCGGAAGTCGTCGTTGCCCCACCCTCCCTTGATCCGCATGTGCCGGTAGGCGGCCTTCCAGGGCTCTCCGTTCTGGAACACCACGGCGCTGGCCACCACCTCGGTTCCCTGGGTGTGGGAGATGTCGAAGCAGACCATGAGCCTGGGCACGACCTTGAGGTCCAGCTCGTCCTGGAGGGAATAGAGGGCGTCCTCGGCCCGGTCCGCGGCGTAGGCCAGGGCCGTGACCCGGTCCTCCAGCACGTGACGGGCATTCTGGGCGGCCAGCTCCACCAGGCGGAGCTTCTCCCCTCTCTGGGGCGCGTGGACCCTGACCTTCCGGCCCGCCGCCTCGGCGAGGATTCCCCCCAGGAGGTCGGCGTCGGGGACGGGTCCGGGGAGGAGCACCTCCCGCGGAAGATCGGCCATGCGTACCTCTCCCCCCCCCAGGTAGTAGCGCGACAGCAGCGACGAAAGGAGGTCCTCGTCGCTCTCGTCGCCGACCCGGGCGAAGCGGACCGTGTCCCGGCCCAGGAGGAGGCCCGAGCGGATGCGCAGCACGGCGCCGGCGCCCAGGTCCCCGTCCCGGGCCAGTCCCACCACGTCCAGCTCCCCGCCCTGGGCACGGTGGACCCGCTGTTCCCGGGCCAGGGCGTCCAGGCCCTGAACCACGTCGCGGAGCCGGGCGGCGCTCTCGAACTCGAGGGCGTCGGCCGCGTCACGCATGCGCCGCTCCACGTCCCGGCGCAGCTCCTCGGTGTTCCCCTCCAGGATCCCCAGGATCTCGTCGATCATGGCGCGGTAGTCGGCCTCGCTCTGGAGTCCGACGCACGGCGCCTTGCACCGCCCGATGTGGTAGTCCAGGCACGGCCGGTCCGGGCCCTCCCGGGGCAGGTCGTAGCGGCAGGAGCGCACCGTGTGCAGGCGCTTCACCACCTCCAGGGCCTGGCGCATGGGCCCCACCGAGGTGTAGGGACCGAAGTAGCGCGCCCCGTCGTTCACGACCCGCCGGGTCACGTAGACCCGGGGGAACGGCTCCTGCACGGTCACCTTGATGTAGGGGTACCGCTTGTCGTCCCGCAGGAGGATGTTGAAGCGCGGCCGGTGCTCCTTGATCAGGTTCGCCTCGAGGATGAGGGCCTCGGCCTCCGAGCCGACGACCAGGGTCTCCAGGGCGTCCACGTGGCGCATGAGCTCGCGGGTCTTGGGCGTCTGGTCGGCCTCCCGGCGGAAGTAGCTCCGGACCCTCGAACGCAGCGACTTGGCCTTCCCCACGTAGAGCACCTGCCCGTTGCGGGCGCGGAACATGTAGACACCCGGCTTGGTGGAGAGATGGCTGAGGGTCTCTTCGGTGACGGGCACGTTGATCGGGGATGGAGGACCGGCGCCGGGCCTAGCTCGAGGCCGCGCGACGGAGGGGCACGCCCACGCCCAACGCTCCGGCAGCGGCCAGGTAGACTACCCCGACGGGCACCAGCGTTTCCACGGCCAGGAGGGCGGGATGCACGGCGGGCAGGACGAGCTGGAGCCCCACGCCCACGGCGACTGCCGCCGACGCGGCCAGGGAGATGCGCAATACCGGCTGCCATCCGGGGCCGTGGGCCCCGATGCGCCGGGCCAGCGCCCGCCTCAGGAGCAGATACTCCACCCACCCGCCTGCAGAGGCGCCCAGCGCCAGGCCCGCGGCGCCCAGGTGGAGCGAGGCCACGCCCATCCGGTCCAGGGGGAACATGAGGAGGAGCCCAGCCACCGACGCCAGACCCACCCGCAGGTACGCGATGCGTGCCGGTGTGCGGGTGTCGTGGAGGGCATAGAAGGCCGACGACAGGACCCGCGAGCTCGCCGTGGCGCCCAGCCCCAGGGAGAAGGCGGCGAGGATCGCCCACGTGGCGAGGGTATCGGCGGTCCCGAAGGCACCGGTCTGGTAGAGGGCCGCGACGGCCACGTCGCCGAGAAAGAGGTAGCCCAGCATGGACGGCACGATGAAGAAGGCCAGGCGCCGGAGCGCCCGGGACACCCGCCCCGCCAGGGCCTGCCGGGCGTCGCCGCGCATGCGGGAGAGCTCGGGAAGCTCCGACGCCGCCACCGACATCCCGAAGAGGGAGATGGGGAGCATGTAGAAGGTCTGGGCGTACCCGAGGAGCGCCACGGCGCCGGTGGCCA
>JASFRY010000588.1:0-3042 GCA_050114675.1 Gemmatimonadota bacterium
AGCCCATGGCCATCATCTGCATCTGTCGGGGCTCGAAGAGCGGGGGCAAGGCGCTGGCCGAATGCCTCGCCCGGCGGCTCGACTACCCCATCCTGGGCCGGGAGGTCGTCCAGGAGGCGGCAGAGAAGCTCGGCGTACCGGCGGGACTCCTGGCCGAGAAGATGGGGGACCGCCCTTCCCTGTGGGGGCGCTTCTCCTCCATGCGCCGGGCCTACATCGTGGCGGTCCAGGCAGCCCTGGCCGAGCGAGCGCGCTTCGGAAACCTGGTCTACCACGGGCTCTCCGGCGGACTCCTCATGCGGGGAGCCCCGGGGCTCTTCTGTATCCGCCTCATCGCCCCCCTCGAGCAGCGCATCCGGACCGTGTCCGACGAGACCGGCATGACCCGCGACGAGGCCCGGCGCTACATCCGCGACGTGGACGAATCCCGGGCCCGCTGGGTCCAGGTCATGTACGGCAAGGACATCATGGACCCCGCCCTCTACGACCTGGTCGTCAACCTGGAGACCCTGGCCGTGGAGAGCGCCTGCGCCATCGTCTCCCGCGCCGTCTCGGGCCCGGAGTTCGCCGTCAGCGACCCGATGCTCAGGACCCTGGCCGACTTCCACCTGGCCTGCCAGGTCAAGGTCGCCCTGGCCGGCGACCCGGAGCTCCGGTCGCTGGAGCTCCAGGCCGAAGCCGACGGCGACACGGTCGCCATCTCCGGAGAAGCACCCCTCCAGACCAGCGGCCGCACGGGGAAGCGCATCGTGGCGCTGGCCCAGCAGGTCCCGGGGGTGCGCAAGGTCCGTCTCAAGGTCGAGTGGTTCGACCCCTATCCTTGAAGGAACGAACCCGATCATGACCTCCACCGATGCTTCGTCCCGTGCAGCCCTCGGCGCGGCACTCCGCATCGGTGTTCTCGTCCTCGCCATCCTCCTCCTGGATGGTGCGGGGCTTCACGGCGCGCAGGAGGCAGATGCGGCGCTCCAGGACCCCTCGTCCACGACGGCGTGGTGGTTCTGGCCGGTGGTGCTCTTCGTCATGACGTTCTTCATGGGCATCCTGGCAGCGGTGGGCGGCGTGGGGGGCGGCGTCCTCTTCGTGCCCATCGTGAGCGGCTTCTGCCCGTTCCATCTGGATTTCGTGCGCTGCACCGGCCTCCTGGTGGCCCTGTGCGGCGCGCTGGCGGCGGGGCCCGGATTCCTGCGCATGAACCTGGCCAGCTTGAGGCTCGCCATGCCCGTGGCCCTCATCGCTTCGACCTGCGCCATCGCCGGGGCCCTCGTGGGCCTCGCCCTACCCACCAACGTGGTGCAGACCGCCCTGGGCGCGGCCATCCTGGGCATCGTGGTCCTGATGGTCCGCTCCAAGAAGTCGGCCTTCCCCGAGGTGGCGCGGCCCGACTGGCTGTCCCAGGCCCTGGGGATCCACGGCATCTACATGGAGGCGAGCCTGAACCACGAGGTGGACTGGAAGATCCACCGCACGGTGCCCGGGCTCCTCCTCTTCATCGGCATCGGATTCATGGCGGGGATGTTCGGGTTGGGCGCGGGCTGGGCCAACGTGCCGGTGCTGAACCTCGTGCTGGGCGCCCCGCTCAAGGTGAGCGTGGCCACCAGCAAGTTCCTCCTCTCCATCACCGACACCTCGGCCGCATGGGTGTACGTCAACGAGGGATGCGTCATCCCCATGATGGTGGTGCCCTCGCTGGTGGGGATCATGCTGGGATCCTTCATCGGCGTCCGGATTCTCCGGGTGGCCAAGCCGAGCTTCGTGCGGTGGATGGTCATCGCGCTACTCCTCTTCGCCGGCGGCAAAGCGATCACGAAAGGACTGGGCCTGCCCTTCATCATCTGAGCTTGACGAGCCTGCCAGGGAGACGACCGGGATCATGGGCGACAACGAACGGGCCCACGGAGTGAGCGACGAGCAGCTCCTCTACGCCAGGATCTTGGCGGCCGGCATGTACAGCGGTCTCGTCATCCTCCTCGTGACGTTCACGCTCTACCTGTCCGGCGCGGCGGAGCCCGTGGTCCCCATCCACGAGCTGCCCGGCTACTGGACCATGAGCGTGGACGACTACCTGGAGACCGTGAACACCCAGCATCTCCACGGCGAGCACGCCTTGACGGGGTGGTGGTGGCTCACGGCCGTGAGCAAGGGCGACTTCATGAATTTCCTGGGGATCGCGGTGCTCTCCATGGTCACCCTCGTCTGCTTCGTCGGAATCCTACCTACGCTGATCCGCAAGCGCGATTGGGTCTACGCGGCCATTGCCACCGCCGAGGTGGTGATCCTTGCGCTGGCGGCCAGCGGCATCCTCACCGGGGGACACTGATGCGCTTCCTACCCTTGGCCCTGGACGTACGTGGCCGGAACTGCCTCGTCGTCGGCGGCGGTGCCGTCGGCACGCGGAAGGCCCGGACGCTGGTGCGTGCCGGGGCCCACGTGACCGTCGTCTCGCCCGAGGTCACGGACGAGCTGGCAAAGGAGATCGAGGCCGGTCGCGTGACCTGGCTCCAGGAGTGCTTCCGCGCCGAGCACGTGTGCAACGCGTGCTGCCTGGTGGTCATGGCCACGGACAACCACGTGCTCAACGCCGCGGGTGCCCTCCTGGCCACGCAGGAGCGCGCCCTGGCCTGTGACGCTTCGTCGGTCGACAACTCCCAGTTCATCTTCGGCGCGCTGCTGGAGAGCGACGGGGTCACGGTCGCCACCTTCACCGATGGACGGGATCCGGCCCGGGCGCGCCGCGTTCGCGACCACGTCGCCCATGCCCTCTCGGAGCCAGCCGACGCATGGCCGCCCCCCGACGTCCTGACGGCACGATGAGCCCTGAACGGATGCAGATCATCTGCGTCTCCCGGGGATCGATGTCCCGGGGGAAGGAGCTGGCCGAGGCGCTGGCGTCCAAGCTGGGCTACCTGGTGCTGAGCCGGGAGGACCTCATCGAGGCCGCCATCGAGGAGGGCATCCAGGTCAGCAAGCTCGAGACCAGCATGATGAACCCCCGGGCCTTCACCGAGCGCCTGGCCCGGGAGCGGGACCACTACCTGGCCT
>JASFRY010000589.1:0-3035 GCA_050114675.1 Gemmatimonadota bacterium
GCCGTGCGCAGGGTCGCGGACGAGTACCTCAACCTGGCCGAGGACCACGGCTTCAGTCCCGACGTCTGCGGGTATGTGAAGGCCGACTATGCGCTGCAGCTGAAGGGTGGGGAGCACCCCATGGGGCGCATCCCCAAGCCCTCCATCGCCGTGATCACCAACGCGTGCAACACCTACCTCAAGTGGGCCGAGATCTGGGAGCGCATGTACGGCACGCCGGTGGTCACCGTGGACGTGCCCGGCACCCGGGGTGGCTCGCGAAACAGCGGACCCGACCCCGAGGGCATGGAGAGGGACAGGCGCTACGTGGAGCACCAGCTCAGGGAGCTCATCGGGAAGCTGGAAGAGCTCACCGGCACGGCGTTCGACATCGACCGGCTCCGGGAGGTGCTGGACCGGACCAACCGCATGGGACGTGCCTGGCGGGAAGTGCTCAAGCTCAACCGCAGCCGACCGGCCGTGTTCGATGCCATGATGGAGGGGACCATCTACCTGGGTGTGGCCAACGCGCTCCGGGGAACGGAGGAGGGGGCGAAGTACTTCGAGGACCTGGTCGAGGAGATGGCCTACAAGTCCCGTCACGGCATCAGCCCGCTCATGGATCACGGGACGGAGCACCGCCTGATCTTCGTGGGCGTGCCCTGCTATCCCATCTTCCGGCGCTTCTACCAGCTCTTCAGCGAGTGGAACGGCGTGTTCGTGAGCTCCACGTACACCTGGTTCGCGTCGGGCGGCCTCAATCTGGACTACGAGTACGACCTGAGCCGACCCCTGGAGAGCCTCGCCGAGGGCGTGCTCCTCAGCGTGCAACGCGCCGGCGACTCCATGCTCTTCCACGATCGGTATCTCATCGATGCCATCGACGAGTTCGGGGCCGACGGCGTGGTCTACCACCCCATCAAGAGCTGCCGCACCGTGTCCACGGGACTCGCCGACTCCAGGCGCGTGGTCCTCGAGGAGCGCGACGTGCTCTGCCTCTACATCGAGTCTGACATGATGGACAAGCGCGTGGTCTCCGAAGCGCAGCTCAAGAATCGAATCGACGCCTTCTTCGAGGGACTCGACTCCCGGCGCATCCGCAAGGAGAAGGCCGGAGCCCCGGTCCCCACTGCCTGAGAGGAGGGAGGATATGGCATACGCAGCCGGCGTGGACGTGGGATCCACCCAGACCAAGGCCGTACTCGTGGACGAGAAGGGCGGGATCGTCGGAAGGTCGCTCCTGCCCACGGGAGCCAACGTGGTGCAGGCCGCCGAGCAGGCCTTTCAGGAGGCGCTCCGCTCCGGCGATGTCCACGAGGAGGACGTGGGCTTCGTGGTGGGCACGGGGTACGGCCGCTACCGGGTGGAGTTCGGCGACACCCAGATCACCGAGATCGTGTGCCACGCACGGGGGGCGGCCCACATGTTCCCCGACACCGGCACCGTGCTGGACATGGGCGGCCAGGACACCAAGGCCATACGCATCCATCCGGGCGGCGACGTGGTGGATTTCTGCATGAACGACAAGTGCGCCGCCGGTACCGGACGCTTCCTCCAGTCGGCGGCGGCGGCGCTGGAGCTGGATCTGGGCGAGCTGGGTCCCACCGCGCTGCAGGGGCAGCGTCCCGTGAACATCAGCACCACGTGCACGGTCTTCGCGGAATCCGAGGTGCTCTCCTGGCTGGCCCGGGGCAAGAAGATCGAGGACATCCTCCTGGGCGTGCATCGCTCCATCGCGTCCCGCTCCATCGCGCTCCTCCGGCGCGTGGGCATCGAGGGCCAGATCACCTTCACCGGGGGCGTCACCCGGAACCCGGCCATGGTGGCCGTCCTGAACGACATGCTCCACACCGAGCTGAACGTGAGCGAGGAGTCCCACTACATGGGCGCGATCGGTGCGGCCCTCTTCGCGCTGGAGCGCATCCACAAGGGCCGCGAAGGCGTGGCCGAGGAGGAGGTGGTGGCATGAGGTACTACGCCGGCGTGGACGTGGGCTCCACCTACACGAAGGCGGCGCTCCTCTCCGAGGAGGGAGAGCTCGTCGCCACCGGGATCCGCCAGACCGGATTCCGCCTGCAGGAAGCGGCCCGTGCGGCCCTGGACGAGGCGCTGGAGCAGGCGGGGGCGACCCAGCAGGATATCCTCTACCTGACCAGCACCGGGTACGGCCGCAACCAGGTGTCCTTCCGGGATGTGCAGGCCACGGACCTCACGGCCCAGGCGTGGGGGACGCGGCACTTCTTCCCCGACACCATGACCGTGCTGGACGTGGGCGGACAGACCATGAAGGCGCTCCGCCTGGACAAGGGCGGACAGGTCCGCTCCTTCCGACTCAACGACAAGTGCGCGGCCGGAACCGGCGCCTTCCTGGAGAAGACCGCCCGCTACCTGGGCTACTCCATCCAGGAGATCGGCCCACTCGTGGAGTACGCCAAGAGCCCGGTACCCATCTCCGGCGTGTGCGCGGTGTTCGCCGAGTCCGAGGTGATCAACCACGTGAGCAACGGTGCACAGCCCGCCGACATCATGCACGGAGCCATGGAGTCGCTCATCGAGCGCTCCGTCCGTCTCATGAAGCGGGTTCAGATGGAGCCTCAGTTCACCCTGGTGGGCGGGATCATGCGGTTCCCCACCATGGTGCGGGTCATGCGCGAGCACCTGGGTGACGAGGTCAACGTGCCTCCCGAGCCGCTGGTGCAGCTCACCGGTGCCATCGGCGCGGCGGTCCTGGCCAAGCGGCGCCGCGAGAAGCTGGCGGCGTAGGGGCGACCGATGCGACGCAAACCCGACGCCGCCGAGCCCCCTCCTCCGGATCCAGGGTCGGCCCGGAGCGAGGACGACGGTCCACCCGCAGCCGGCGCCACTGCGGCAGCCGGCGCAGCCGTGGGGCTCCCCGACGCCGACGTCCCCGAGGTCCGGCGCGTCCGCGACCGAGCGCTGGCCCGGGACGGCTGGGTCCGCCGCTTCACCGGCTCGCCCCCGCGTCTCGCCGAGCTCAAGGAGCTCTACGAGCAGACGGGCAAGGACGTCCTCCTGGACGATGTTCTCCCGGGCGA
>JASFRY010000590.1:0-3027 GCA_050114675.1 Gemmatimonadota bacterium
CCGGGCCCGCGCACGGACTTCGAACGCCGCGAGGCGGACTGGCTCGACGTGGCTACGGCGCAGGCCCGTATCTTGGCCGACGTGCGCGTGCTGCCCCTCGAGGCGGTCCCCCTCCTCGATGCCCTGGGCCGGGTCCTGGGAGAGGATCTCACCGCCACGGCCACCCTCCCTCCCTGGGACAACAGCGCCATGGACGGCTACGCCGTGCGGGGCGAGGACATCGCCGACGCCTCCGGGGCCCACCCTGTGCAGCTCCGGGTCGTGGGCCGGGTGCACGCCGGCGAGACGGCGAGCCCGACGGTGGGGCCGGGAGAAGCCGTCCGCATCATGACGGGAGCGCCGATACCCCCGGGTGCCGATTCGGTGGTCCGGGTCGAGGACACCGACGCCGAGGTCGTGGAGGGAACGGTGCAGGTGGTCGACGGCCGGGACGCAGGCCGCAACGTCCGGCCAGGCGGCGAGGACGTGCGCTCGGGTGAGCGGGTGCTGCGCGCGGGAGACGTGGTGGGCCCGGGTGCCGTGGGCGTAGCAGCAGCCATAGGGCGCGACCGCGTACGGGTGCCCCGTCGACCCTCCGTGGCGCTCCTCCCCACGGGGGACGAGCTCCGCCGGGTGGATCGCTACGAGGACGTGCGTTCGGGGCTCGGCGTGCCCGAATCCAACACGCCCATGCTCGCTGCGGCAGTGGTGGCCGCCGGCGGCGTCCCCCACGACCTGGGCGTCACCCCCGACGACCCGGCCGCCCTTCGGTCCGCCGTGGAGCGATCCGCCCAGGCCGACGTGCTCGTGACCATGGGTGGTGCCTCGATGGGCGAGGCGGACCTGGTGAAGCGTGTGCTGGACGACGCCGGATACCGGCAGGCGTTCTGGCGGGTCACCATGCGCCCCGGGAGCCCCTTCAGCTTCGGATTCCTGACGCGTCCGGACCGACTCCAGCCCGTGTTCGGCCTTCCGGGCAACCCGGCCTCGGCCTTCGTGACGTTCGAGCTCTTCGTGCGTCCGTTCCTCCTGCGCCTGGGGGGCCACCGGGCCGTCCACCGACGCAGGGTCCGCGGTCGCGCGGGGGAGCGACTCCCCGGTGCCGGGGACCGCACCATGTTCCTGCGCGTCACTCTGGACGACCGCGCGAGCCCGCCGGTGGTCCGGTCCACGGGCCCGCACGGGTCCGGGCTGGTGCGGGGGCTGGCGCGTGTGGCGGGCCTGGCCATCGTGCCTGCCGGGCGTGGAGCGGTGGAGGAGGGGGAGGCCGTGGACGTCCTCCTCCTGGACCGCGGCTGCGTGGAGGATGTTCCGTGGAAGCCCGAAGACGCCGGCGCCTGAGGCGCCTCCGGCGCTTCTTCCCCGCGTTGGCAGTCCTGGCTGCGGCGTGCGGGATTCCCCGTTGGCCCGTGGACGCGCCCCTCACCTCACCCTTCGGGCTTCGGCTGCGGGGCATCCGGCCGGAGATCCACCGCGGAGTGGACCTGGCCGTGCCCGTGGGGACTCCGGTGCACGCCATGGCCAGCGGGCGCGTGCGCTTCGCCGGTGTGCAGCGTGGCTACGGCACGGTGATCTGGATCGACCACGGGGGCTCGGTCATGACCGTGTACGCCCATCTGTCGCAGCTCCGGGTGCGGGCCGGTGAAGCCGTCAGGGGAGGGCAGACCATCGCGCTGAGCGGGGTCTCCGGGGACGCGACGGCGCCCCATCTCCACTTCGAGATCTGGCGCTGGGGACGCGAGGTGGACCCGGTCCCCCTCCTGGGAGGCTTCCCGGGCTAGCCAGAACGACGAGCGCCCGCCCCCGGAGCTCCGGGAGCGGGCGGCGTCACTCGGTGGGTCGGCGTCCCCTCGTCGATGCGACGCCGACGCCTCCGTCAGCCCTTGGCCTTCAGCACCTCGATCTCCTCGGTCAGGCGGGGCACCACCTCGAAGAGGTCGCCCACGATGCCGTAGTCGGCAACATTGAAGATGGGCGCGTCGGGGTCCTTGTTGATGGCCACGATGGTCCCCGAGGTGCGCATCCCGGCCAGGTGCTGGATGGCGCCGGAGATGCCGATGGCGACGTAGAGCTTGGGTGCCACCGTCTTCCCCGTCTGGCCCACCTGCTCCCCGTGGGGGCGCCAGCCGGCGTCCACCACGGCCCGGGAGGCACCCAGGGCCGTCCCGTCCCCGATGGCATCGCGCAGGCCTTCGAGCAGATTCCAGTTTGAAGGATCCTTCATGCCCCGCCCGCCGGACACCACGATGGTGGCCTCCGCCACGTCCAGGGCCCCGTCCCCGGCCTTCCTGCGCTCCACCACCCGCGCTTTCCAGGCACCGTCCTCCACCGTCGGCGCGAAGGTCTCCACCGTTCCGGCCGCTCCGTTCTCCTCGGGCTGGAACACGTTGGGACGGATGCTGACGAGGGCGGGTGTGGCGTCCAGCGTGAGATGGGCGAAGGCCTTGCCGGCGTAAATGGGCCGAACCACGTGCAGGCCGCCGTCCCGCACCTCCAGGCCGGTGGCGTCTCCGGCGAGGGGCACGTCCAGAAGGGCCGCTACGCGCGGCGCCAGGTCCTTGCCCAGCGTGGTCGCAGGAAAGATCACCGCACCGTAGTCGCCGGCCTTCACGCGTTCGGCCACCACCGGGGCGTATCCTTCCGGGCTGTAGTCCGCCAGGGCTTCGTGCTCCGCCACGTCCACCGTGGCCGCCCCGAAGCGCCCCAGATCCGCCGCGGCCTGGCCGATGCCCGGGCCGCCGAGCACCAGAGCCCTGACCTGCCCGCCCATGCCCTGGGCGACTCGGTATGCGGCGCTCACGGCCTCACGGGCCACGCCCCGGATCTCTCCGTCTCTCTGTTCCGCGAAGGCGAGTACGTCCGCCATGCGTCTATCTCCGGATATCAGGTTTACAGGTCGGAGGGAGGCTGTCCTCAGAGGACGTTGGCCTCTTCCCTCAGCAGGCGAACGAGCTCGGGCACGGCGTCGGCGCCCTCACCCACGATCTTCCCGGCGGAGCGCTCCGGCGGGTAGGCCAGCTTCTCCACGGTGATCCGGCTGTCCGCGGA
>JASFRY010000591.1:0-3022 GCA_050114675.1 Gemmatimonadota bacterium
CTCTGGAGTGCGGTGCGCCGGGCCTCGCGGGCGATGCCGGCGGTGAAGGCCGCGACCCCGGCCACCACCACCGCGCCCGCGCCCAACGCCACCGTGTTCCTCCGCAGGAAGCGCCCGGTCCGGTAGGCCCACGTGTCGGGGCGGGCCCGAACGGGCCTCCGCGCCCGGTGGCGCCGGAGATCCTCGGCGAGCTCTGCGGCGGAGGCGTAGCGCCGCTCCGGCTCCTCCCGGAGCGCCTTGAGCACAATGGCGTCGAGGTCGCCCCTGAGGCGCTGGCTGAGGAGCTTCGGAGAGAGACCCCGAGCCCGGGCCTCCTCCCGCGTCGTCACGGCCGCCGAGGGCCGGGTGGCCTCCCTGGTCACCGCTCGCGTAGATGGCGGGGACGGGGTCGGCGAGCCGGTGGTGCGTTCCGGGAAGGGGTGGACTCCGGTGAGGAGCTCGTAGAGGAGGATGCCGAGCTGAAAGACGTCGCTTGCGGTGTTGGCCGGCTCACCGCGCAGCTGCTCCGGGGCCGCGTAGGCGGGTGTCAGGACCCGGACCCCCACCTGCGTCTCCCGGGCTCCCGGGCCCGGCGCGTCCGGATCCAGGAGCTTGGCGATGCCGAAGTCCAGGAGCCTCGGGGTGCCGTTCTCGTCCACCAGGATATTGCCGGGCTTCAGGTCCCTGTGAACCACCAGGTTCTGGTGCGCGTGCTGCACCGCATCACAGACCGTGAGGTACAGGTCCAGCCGATCGTCGAGTCCCAGGCCCTCCGTGTCGCAGAACTCCACCAAAGAGGTGCCCCGGACCCGTTCCATGGCGAACCAGGGCCGGCCGGCGTCGTCCACCCCTCCGTCCAGGAGCCGCGCCACATTGGGGTGGGAGAGGCGGGCCAGGATCTGACGCTCGGCCCGAAAACGCTGTTCGAGCCGGTCGGAGACGAGCCCCGCCGGAAGGACCTTCAGCGCCACCTCCTGTTCGAACTCCCCGTCCACGCGGCGCGCGAGGTAGACCACCCCCATCCCGCCCCGTCCCAGGAGTCCCTCCACCGCGTACGGTCCGAAGCGGGTGCCGGCGGGATGGTCCATCTCGGAGCCCTGGGAGGTGTCGGAGGAGCGCACGACCTCATCGAACAGGCCCGTCTCCGCGTGAGCCGCCAGGAGATCCTCCACTTCCCTTCGCAGCTCCGCGTCGTCGGCACAGGCATGGGCCAGGAAGGCCGGCCGACGCTCCGGGGCGCGCTCCAGCGCCTCGGCCAGGACAGCCTCAACTCGGGCCCAGCGGGCGGCGTCTCCGCCGCTCAAGCCCGTCCTGCTCCCATCTCCCGGTTCAGCCAGGCTCGGGCCGATGCCCAATCCCGCTTCACCGTGGCCACGGAGACATCGAGAACCTCCGCCGTGTCCTCCACGCTCATCCCACCGAAGACCCGGTATTCCACCACCCGGGCCTGTCGCGCGTTCAAGGCCTCCAGACGCGAGAGCGCCTGGTCCGCGGCCACGAGATCGTCCGGCCGCTGCCGGGCGGCCACCACCACGTCGGTGATGGGAACGTGCTGGGCGCCGGCACCCCGCTTGTCTCGCCCCTTCATGCGGGCGTAGTTCACCAGGATCCTACGCATGGACTGGGCGCAGACGGCGAAGAAGTGGGCCCGGTCCTTCCAGGTGAGCTGCTCGGCGCGGGCCAGCTTCAGGTAGGCCTCGTGGACGAGGGCCGTGGTGTTCAGCGTGTGGTCCGCACGCTCGCGGCGGAGCTGACTGTGGGCCATCTCCCGCAGGTCGTCGTAGATGGCCGGCACCAACCTGTCCAGGACGGAGCGATCTCCGCCGGACAGCTCGTTCAGGAGCCGGGTCACGTCGGTGCGGGAGGGCATATCCGAGATAATTGGGCCCAGAACGGCGGCAGCGCAATTCGGAGGGGGTGCTCACGCGGGAATGCGCAGGCGCCGGTCCTTGAAGGGCGCATGTGGGCCTCGACGAAGCGGCTCCCGTTGCGTATCGTCGCTTCCGCGCACGGCGATGGGGCCCGTCGGGCCGAGCTCCGGCTTCACACCACGGCTCCCCGAACACCCTCGACGGGAGGATCTTCCCCCATGATCCTACGCTCCCTGGTACTGGCTTCCCTGGTCACCACCGCCTTCTTCGCCCCGGCGGACGCGCTCTCCGGACAGAGCCCGGACCCGGACATCGTGGTCCGGGCAGCAAGGGTGCTGGACGGGACCGGAGACGACCTGGGCGCCCGCGACGTCGTGGTGCGCGACGGCCGCATCGTTCGTGTCGCCGCCGCCGGCACCGCCGAAGGGGTGGTGTACGACCTGGGGGACGCCACCCTGGTGCCGGGCTTCATCGACACCCACGTCCACATCGGATGGCACTTCGACCGGGCGACGGGCAAGACCCACACGGACCGGAACGAGTCCGGCGAAGACGCCGCCCTGTACGCGGCGGCCAACGCCTACGCCACCCTGATGAACGGCGTCACGACGGTTCAGAGCCTCGGAGCCATGGTGGACCTGCCCCTCCGGGAGGCCGTCGCCCACGAGGGACTTCCCGGTCCCCGGATCCTCACGTCGGGAAGAGCGGTGACCGCGGGCACAGGAGACCCGGCAGCCATCCGCGCCCATGTGGATCGCATGGCCGACGCGGGCGTCGACGTCATCAAGATCTTCGCGTCGGCGAGCATCCGTGACGGGGGCGGTCCAACGCTCTCCCAGGAGCAGCTCGACGCGGCGTGCGGCGAAGCCAAGGCCCGGGGACTCCGCGCCTTCGTCCACGCCTACGACCCGGTGGCCGTGCGCAGGGTGATCGCAGCGGGATGCACCGGGGTGGAGCACGGATCCCTTCTGGACCGGCCGACGCTGGAGCTCATGGCCGAGAAGGGCGTCTACCTGGACCCCAACATCGACCTGGTCATCCGGAACTACCTGGAGAATGCCGAGCACTACGCCGGCGTTGGCAACTACTCGGAGGAGGGTTTCGCCCAGATGAAGGCCGCCCAGCCCAAGTCCGTCGCCGTGTTCCGGGAAGGTCTGGAGGTTCCCGGCCTA
>JASFRY010000592.1:0-3022 GCA_050114675.1 Gemmatimonadota bacterium
TGCGCGGCGGTGGAGCTCGCCCACAGGAACCTCGTGGTGCACCGGGACATCAAGCCCGGCAACGTGCTGGTCACCGCGGAGGGCAAAGCGAAGCTCCTGGACTTCGGGATCGCCCGGCTGCTCCGCGAGGACGAGGAGAACGCGGAGGCCGCGGTGACGCGAACCGACGTACGCCCCATGACCCCCGAGTACGCCAGCCCAGAGATGGTGGAAGGGGGGCCGGTGGGGACGGCGAGCGACGTCTATCAGCTCGGCGCGCTCCTCTACCAGCTTCTGACGGGCAACCCTCCCCACCGACTTCGGGGGCGGAGCGTCTCGGAGGTCGAGCGGGTGGTCCTCACCATGGGCGTGGAGAGGCCGTCCGTGGCGGTGACCCGGACCGAACCGGATGCGGAGGCTGTCGGCCCAACGCCGAATCGAATCGCCCGCAGACGTGGCACTACGCCCGATCGTCTGCGCCGCCGCCTCAGGGGTGACCTCGACACCATCGTCCTCACGGCGTTGCGCAAGGAGCCCGAGCGCCGGTACGGATCGGTGGAGCAGCTGGCGAGCGACGTGCGGCGTCACCTGGGGGGGCACCCTGTTCGGGCCCGTCCGGACACGCTGGCCTATCGATCCTCGAAGTTCGTCCGGCGCCACAGGTTCGGTGTGGCGACTGCGGGGCTGGCTGCTGTCCTCCTGGTGGGCTTCGCCCTCGCCATGGCGAGACAGGCCCGGCGCACGGCCCGGGAGCGGGACAAGGCCGAGCAGGTCACGCGGTTCCTCGTCGATCTGTTCGAGAATTCGGACCCGGACGCCGTGCGTGGTGACACCCTGACGGTCCGGCGGGTGCTGGAGGAAGGGGCCCAGCGCATGCGCACTGAGCTGGTCCGGCAGCCCCAGGTCCGGGCGACCCTCCTGGGCGTGATCGGTGGGGTGGACCGGAGCCTCGGACTCTACGACCAGGCCCGTCCTCTCCTCGAAGAGGCGGTGGTGATACGCCGGCAGGTCCTCGATCCCGACGATCCCGAGCTGGGAGAGGCCTTGTCCGAGCTGGGTCTGCTCCTCATCGATACGGGCGACGGGGCTGCGGCCGAACCGATCCTGCAGGAAGCCTTGCAGATCGCTCGAACAGGCCGCGGGGACGTGGACACCGTCGTGGCGAGGGCCTTGAACGCCTATGCGTGGGCGCTGCATGTGCAGGGCAGGGTCCAGGAAGCCGAGTCGCTCTACCGGGAGGCGTTGGCCGTCTACCGGCAGGCTCCCGGAGCGCCGAGCGTGGCCTATGCCGACGCTCTCGGCAACCTCGGCTGGATCCTCTCGAGCCGGGAGGACTACGGCGGCGCCGACTCCGTCTTCAGTGAAGCACTGGAGCTCCGGCGTCGAGTCCTCCCCGCGGGCCACCCGGCGGTGGCGCGCAGTCTGAGGGCGCTGGCCTATGTCAGGGAGATGGAAGGGCGCTACCCGGAGGCGGAGGCGCTCGCCAGGGAATCGCTGGAGCTGCGGCGGGCCCTCTACGGAGAGGAACACCAGATCGTCGCCGATGCACTCCTCGCTCTGGCCGGCAGCGTGAAGAGGCAAGGGCGTTTCGACGAGGCCGAGGCCCTGTACCGGGAGTCGCTCTCCGTCTACGAGAGAACCCTGGGGGAGAGCACGCCGGAGGCTGCGCATGTCCTCGCGGACCTGGGCCTCATGCTCCGTGATCTGGGTCGCCTCGATGAAGCCGAGGCGGCGATGCGGCGGTCTTTCGCCATCTACCGGGATCGCATCGGGAGCGGGAACGTCTCCACCATGGCTGTCGCCAACAACCTCGGGTCGATCTTCGAGCGGGAGGGGCGCCTGGAGGAGGCCGAGACGCTCTATCGAGAGACGCTGGCGGATGCGCGCGAAGCACTTCCCGGTGATCATCCCCAGGTGTCCCGGCTGCTCATGTCGCTGGGTTGGCTGGAGCTCGTGCGGGGGGACGCGGCCGCGGCCGAGCCGCATCTGCGGGAAGGGCTGGGGAGGCTCCGGCGAATGTTCCCGGAGGGGCACGCTGCCGTGGACCGGGCTCAGGTGTCCCTGGGCCAATGCCTGCTGGCCCTCCAGCGATACCAGGAGGCAGAACCCCTCCTCCTGGGAGCGTACCGCCGGCTCACGAGGCTCCGCGGCGGCGACGAGCCCGACGTGGAGCGGGCCAGAACGGCACTGATTCGACTGTATGGGGAGACGGGGCGTGCAGTGCCCGAAGACGTCCGCCCCTCAGAACCCCGACAGCTTCACGATCCGCCCGCCGCGCCCGACGATCCAGCCGGCGTCCCGTGACGCGAAGCCGATCCCCCAATAGTCCAGGGTGTCGAGCTGCGTCCAGCTGCGGCCGTCGTCCAGGCTGTATGCCGCTCCGGTGGCGCCGACCGCCGCTACGGAGCCCGTCGTGCCGGGCACGTAGCTGCCGCCCCAGATCCCGCCGCGCATGGGGGTCCGCGTCCGAACGGTCCAGGTGGCGCCCCCGTCGTCCGTCACGGCGACCAGGATGTCGGTGGGGCGCGCCCCGTACCCGCCGAATGCCATGCCGTGGAGGTCGTCGCGGAAGCTCACCGACGGCACCCCCGTGGAGTCCGTGACGGTGGTGGGCGTGACGGACACGGTCCACGTGCGGCCGTAGTCCGCCGTGTGGAGGACCCGCCCTTTCGTCGTTGAGACCCACGCGTGTCCGCCGGGCCGGGTGACGAGGCAGGTCCCGCTGGACGCGAAGCTCCCCTCCCCGGCGAGGGCTGGCGGGAGCGAAGCTGCGCGCACCGGCGTCCAGTGCCGGGCGCCGTCGTGCGTCTCCAGCATCATGATCTCGCCGTTCACTTCGTCGCCGATCATGAGCCCGCGCTCCGCGTTCCAGAAATCGAAGCAGTCGTAGAACGCGGCCGTGTCCGGGTTCTCCCACGCCTGCGCCCAGCTCACGCCGCCATCGGTGGTCCTGAAGACCCGTGATTCCGGGCCGGTCCCGATGGTCAGGGCGTAGGCGGTGTCGGCGTCGACGCCGTGGACGTCCCGGAACTGGAGCTGTGTT
>JASFRY010000593.1:0-3010 GCA_050114675.1 Gemmatimonadota bacterium
CCCGAGGAGAACGAGGGGGAAGAGCCGGAGGCGCCGGCGCCCGATCCGGAGGAGGAGGGGTGACCCGGGCCGCCCGGGACGGCGTGCTTCCCGTGGACAAGCCCGTGGGCCCCACATCCCACGACGTGGTGGCGGCCGCGCGCCGCGCGCTGAACGAGCGTCGGGTGGGGCACACCGGTACCCTGGATCCCTTCGCCTCGGGCCTGCTGCTGCTCTGCGTGGGCCGAGCCACCCGCATCTCCGAGTTCCTGACCGGGCTGGACAAGAGCTACCTCGCCACGGCGCGGCTGGGGATCGCCACGGACAGCGAGGACAGGGAGGGCGAGGTGGTCGCCGAATCCGAGGGATGGCGCCAGGTGGGACCTGCGGATCTGGAGGCCGCCCTGCAGGGGCTCACCGGACGCATCCTCCAGGTGCCGCCACGCTTCAGCGCCAAGAAGGTGGATGGAGAGGCTGCGCACCGCCGGGCCCGGCGAGGCGAGGATGTCGCCCTCGATCCCCGTCCGGTAACGGTCCACGAGCTGGAGGTCCTGGACTTCCAGCCACCCTCTCTCCGCTTCCGGATCCGCTGCTCCAGCGGTACCTACGTTCGCTCGGTGGCGCGGGACCTGGGTGAGGCCCTGGGCGTGGGCGCCCACCTCACCGAGCTCCGGCGCACCGCTGTGGGGCCCTTCGGAGTCGAGGGTGCCCTGGGGCTCGAGGAGCTGGAGCAGGCCGACCGCGTGCAGAGCGCGTGGATCTCGCCCCTCGAAGCCCTGGCTCACCTTCCGCGCCTCGAGGTGGACGAGCCCCGGGAAGGGGACCTGACGCACGGGCGCTCGGTCCCTGCGCCGGGGCTCCCCGAGGGAGGGCCGGCCCTGGCCGCCCGGGGCTCGCGGCTCGTGGCCGTGGGTGAGGTTCGGCATGCCTCGTTCCGGCCCCGGAAGGTGTTCGCCTGATGGGCCCCGGCGCGGTGCAGTGGCCTGCTGAGCCCGGCATTCCCCGGGAGCCCGGAACGGTGGTCACCGTGGGCACCTTCGACGGCGTCCACCGAGGCCACTGGGCCGTGCTCCAGGAGATCCGGCGGCGGGCGGAGGCCTCGGGGAGGAGGAGCGTGCTGGTCACCTTCGATCCCCATCCTCTCCGCATCGTGCGTCCGGAGCACGCGCCGCCGCTCCTCACCACGCCCGTGGAGAAGAAGGAGATCCTCGCCGAGAGCGGGCTCGACTACGCCGTCTTCATCTCCTTCACCGAGACGCTGTCCCGGTACGAGCCGCGCCGGTTCGTGGAGGAGATCCTGGTGGAACGGCTGGGGGTCTCGGAGCTCGTCATCGGATACGATCATGGCTTCGGCCGGGATCGGTCCGGAGATGCCGACACCCTTCGCCGCGTGGGGCAGGAGCTGGGCTTCGACGTGGACGTGGTGGCCCCCGTGGAGACCACCGGCGAGGCCGTGTCGTCGTCCAGGATCCGCAGGGCCGTGGCCGGCGGTCGCCTGCAGGAGGCGTGGGCCTGCCTGGGCCGCCCCTACTCCATCCGCGGCGTGGTGGTGAGGGGCGACGGGCGGGGGAAGGAGCTGGGCTTTCCCACGGCGAACCTCAAGGTGGCCGGTACCGACAAGCTCATTCCGCCTGCAGGGATCTACGCGGTGCGTGGCGTGCTGCGCTCCGGCACGTTCCCGGGGGCGCTCCACCTGGGCCCCCGTCCCACCTTCAAGGGCTCGCCTCCCACCATCGAGCTCCACCTCATGGACTTCGAGGCCGACATCTACGGGGAGGAGGTACGGGTGGACTTCGTGGAGCTCCTCCGCGACATCCGTCCGTTCTCCACGGTGCGTGCCCTGGTGGCCCAGATGCGGGAGGACGTGGAAGAGGCCCGTGGGGTCCTGGAGGGCACGTGGGAGAAGGATCTGTGGGGTCCCAACGGGAACGGAGGGAAGGGGACGGGTGGACCATGAGTCCCACTTCTCCTACCTTTGAAGGCTGAGTTTTCAAGCACCACGCTCGCTTCCCTTGCAGCGTACGACTCTCGAGGAGGCACGACGGGCATGCCCATCGCCAAGGAAGACATCATCAAGAAGTACCAGCTCCACGAGTCGGATCGTGGCAGCGCACCGGTGCAGGTCGCGCTCCTCACGGAGCGCATCAACGAGCTCCGGAGCCACTTCGACAAGCACAAGAAGGATCACCACAGCCGCCGCGGCCTCCTGAAGATGGTGGGGCGGCGCCGGCGTCTGCTGGAGTATCTCCGGCGGAATGACCTCGAGCGCTATCGTGAGCTGATCGCGGACCTCGGTCTGCGGCACTAGCAGGACCCCGGCGGCGGCCGTCACGAGGACGGTCGCCGCCGTTCGTATTGCCGAGGGCTCGTAGCCTCGGACGAGAGACGGCCTCAACCTTATGACCCGGCTGCACACGGGCCGCGCCGCGAGCGTGCCCCCGGCGGCGGTCGCTCTCTCCTCCGTCACGACGACTCCCTTCGGCATGATGTTCCCGACAGCCGCCGAGATGGCGGCACAGAACCGAAGTGAGTGAACAACAGATGATCCAGAGGATGGAGCGGCAGTTCGCCGGACGAACCCTGTCGCTCGAGATCGGCCGTATGGCCAAGCTGGCCCACGGCTCGTGCCTGGTGCAGTACGGCGACACCGCCGTCCTGTGCACCGCGGTGGTCGACGACAAGCCGACGCACCTTCCCTTCTTCCCCCTCACGGTCGAGTACCGCGAGAAGAGCTACGCCGCGGGGAAGATCCCCGGCGGCTTCTTCAAGCGTGAAGGCCGGCCCGGAGAGAACGAGATCCTCTCCGCGCGGCAGATCGACCGGCCCATCCGGCCCATGTTCCCCGACGGCTTCATGTACGAGACGCAGATCTCGTGCTTCGTGCTGTCGGCGGACCAGGAGAACAACGCCGACGTCCTGGGGATGCTCGGTGCCTCCGTGGCGCTGAACATGTCCAAGATCCCGTTCAGCGAGACCGTCTCGGCGGTGCGCATCGGACGGATCAAGGACACCTGGGTGCTGAACCCCACAT
>JASFRY010000594.1:0-3001 GCA_050114675.1 Gemmatimonadota bacterium
CGGTCGGGGGCCTGGCGCGCGAGCGCCTGGCCCACATCCTGGCCGACGGGCGCGTCTCGCAGTGGAACCCCGGCGCCAACGACTACGTTCGGGTGATCGTCGTGGTGGGGCCCACTATCTACGTGGGCGGAGCCTTCTCCACCGTGGGGGGACAGCCGCGGGCGCGCGCCGCCGCCCTGGACGCCGTCACCGGCGCCGTCCTCCCCTGGAACCCGAACGTTCAGGGCAATGGAACCGCCTGGCCCGGTGTGCATGCCATGGTCGTGGACGGCGACAGCGTGTTCCTCGGGGGGGACTTCACCCACGTCGGAGGGTTCCCGTGGCCCAACCTCGCCAAGGTGAGCGCCACCGGCGCCGGGGCGCTGGACGCGACCTGGAACCCTGCCGGGACCACGCCGCCCACCGTCTACTCCCTCGTGGTGTCGGGAACGAGGCTCTTCGTGGGTGGCAGCTTCACGAGCATCGGCGGCCAGGCCCGCAACAGGCTGGCCTCCATGAGCACCCTCGGCTCCGGCTCCGTCGACTCCTGGGACCCGTCGCCCGACGGCAGCGTCTTCGACATGGAGCTGTCGGGAGGGTCGGTCTACGTCGGCGGCTTCTTCTCGACCATCGGCAGCCCGGCCGTGACGCGGGAGCGCCTTGCCCTGCTGGACACGGCGACGGGGGCGGCGGACGGGACCTGGAACCCGGGCGGCAACGTTGGTGTGTACGATCTCTCCCTGGCGGGGGGGCTCGTCTACTGCGGTGGCGCCTTCGATACGGTGGCGGGGCAGTCGCGGAGGGGCCTGGCCGCCGTGGATGCCCTCACGGGCGCCCTCGATCCCTGGAACCCCGGCGCGAACGCCACCGTGACGAACCTCATTGCCACCGGTCCAACGGTTCTGGCGGGCGGAAGCTTCACGAGCATCGGCCTCCAGGAGCGCTCCCACCTGGCCGCCCTGGACCTGGGCACCGGAGCGATCACGGCCTGGAACCCGGACGCGGACCTGCAGGTGAGGGCCCTGGCCGCCGAGGGCGGAACCATCTACGCCGGGGGGCAGTTCTCCACCATCGGTGGAACGCCGCGTCCGTGGCTCGCGGCCCTCGACGCGTCCGGGGCCCTCGTCAACTGGACGCCGAACCCCGATGGCTGGGTGAACGCCCTCGCCATCTCGGGAAACCGTCTGGTCGTGGGAGGGATCTTCGACAACATCGGCAACCCCGGCCAGAACCTGCCCCACCTGGCCGTCCTGGACAGGGCCACGGCGGCCAACCTCTGGGGCGCCGGCGCGGGCGACACGGTCAACGCCGTGGCCACCGACGGCACCTCGGTGTACGTGGGCGGCTATTTCGCGGGGCGGCTGGCAAAGCGGGCCCTCAGCGACGGCTCCTACGACTTCACATGGAATCCCAACCCGACGGGCGTCACCTATCCCGTGGTCAACGCCCTCCTCCTGGCGCCCGGGGCGCTCTACGTAGGGGGCGAGTTCTCGACCATCGGTGGCCAGGCGCGCGATGCCTTTGCCGCCGTCGATCCCGCGAACACGGGCGCGGCCCTCCCATGGGACCCGCAGCCGGCGGGCGGAACGGCGTCGAACTCCATCGGCAACGCCTTCGACATCTACGGCGCCGGCATCGTGCTCGGTGGCAACTTCTACTGGCTCAACGGGATCGGCGGGGCGGCGCGCCAGTGGCTGGGCACCGTCGACGCCACCACCGCGCTGGCCACGCCCCGCTACACCCAGCCCGACGGTCTGCCCCTGGCGGTGAAGATCTACGACGACCGCCTCTTCGTGGGCGGGGCCTTCGACGTCATCGGCGGACAGCCCCGCGACGGCTTCGCCGTCTTCTGCATGCTCGAGCCGCCCACCGGTCTGACCGCGACCGCGTCCGCGGACAACACCATCGGGCTCTCCTGGACGAGCGCCGCGGCGAGCCACAGCGTCTATCGCTCGCGCTCCCCGGGCGTGCGCGGCGAGCTGATCGGGACTACCGCCGCCACGAGCTTCGACGACACCTCGGCCGAGGGGGGAGTGGCCTACTTCTACACCGTCACCACGCTGGGCCCCACGTGCGAGTCGGGGCCCTCCAACGAGGCGACCACGACGACATCCGGCCTCTGCAGCCTGCCCCCGGACTTCGAGGGGGCGTCCTGGGCGTGGCAGCCCGACGCCCAGTGCCGGATCGACCTCGGCTGGGCCGCGGGCACCTCGCCCTGCGGTGGCGCCGTCACCTATACGGTCTACCGGGACACGTCCCCCGCCTTCACGCCCTCCGGCCTCAACCGCATCGCCACCGGCATCGCCGGGACGACCTACAGCGACTTCGCCGCCGTCTCGCCCTCCACGACCTGGTACTACGTGGTGCGGGCCGCGAGCGCGGACACGGGCGAGGAGGAGGCGAACCTCATTCGCGTGGCGGCCACGACCACCGCCTGCTCGACCATCTTCCCCGCGCCCGTCCACGCCCTGACCGTGACCTCTTCGTCGGGCAACAACCGCATCGAGTGGAAGAACCCGGACACGGGCCCCTACGCCTTCACCCGCATCAACTACACCACGGCCTCGGACGCGGCGAGCTGCGCCTACCCGGTGGACGAGACCGCGGGGACGCTCCTCATCGACAAGGGCGACGGTGGCCTGGGGGGGCACGACTACGTCAATTTCGCGGTGGCCAACGACGGCACGACGTACTGCTACGCCGCCTGGGTGAGCGATGGCGCCGGCGGCTATTCGTCGTCGCGGACAGCCCACGGGCGTCCGTTCGACACCTCGGGGCCCGTGAAGTGGGCCTACAGCACCGGGGCGACTTCCATGGCGGCGCCAGGGCTCAGCACGGCGGTGCTGACCGTCTCCAACGACCGGTATCTGCACGCCGTCGTGAGGGGAACCGACGTGGACGGAGGAACCTGGCCCCCGGGTTGGACGCCGCTGGCGATGAATGAGCCGGCCCAGTCGCGTCCACCGGTCGTGCCGGGCACGGTGATTCCACCGTCGGCGGAGGTCGTGCTCCTCGGGGTGCA